>NZ_JABZSJ010000020.1:0-37608 GCF_015262605.1 Prevotella aurantiaca
CAAATAATATATTACACTGACAAACAATTAGTTAGATATTTACTGAATATCCCTATGTTAAATTGTATGTAATACGGTTGTCCATTATATCGTATGTAGTTCGCTTTTGTAATAAAACTTTTATCTAAGGCAAAGCTGCTCAACAAACGAATTATCTCCTCATTTGGTTTTATCTTTTGGATAACTTTTGGCATATTATTTCTCTTTACTCCCAATCTGCTTAATATGGCAAGGATTTTAACAAGAGGTGTATCCGATAAAAACTGAACATCATCAGTTATTTTTACCACTTCTTTTCTATAGGAATTTGTAAACCCATCAAGTACTCTAACGATGTCTCTTACAGAGAGTCCTAAAATCTTTATCTCATCTGTTAAAGCTTCAAACATTGTTTCTCTGTCTATTCCGCATTCGTGATAGATATGTTCACTCAATCTCCGTCGTGCTGTTTCAGTTATAGAATATTCAAAAATACGTTTAGAGATAAATTTACTGATATATCCATTATAATTATAATTACCATAGAACTTTTCGTAAATAGCCTTAGTTGCTTCTGCGTCCATAACAAAGATAATCTTCTTGAACCCAAACTTATTCTGCAGTTCATCTATTGACTTCTCTTTGCCATCTTCGGTTATTACTTGGTCACTTAATAGATATTGCCTGTCTATGTGGGCAGAGAAGATATTGAGGATTCTGAACAAGTGAGCTGGTTCAATACGATCAAGATCTTCTATGATGAGGACGGATGTTTTTCCATTCTCATCAGTAATGCTTTTAGCAATTAGCCAGCTGATAGGGTCTAATTCATAGATACCACCGACCTTGTTATTGAATTTTTCAACAAAATCCAATGCTTTTTTAGACTCATCATTGTTGATCTCTTTTTCGTAGTCCTTAAATTTCTGATATTGTTTGATGATTGTTTCTGCAAGTACTGTTACGCCCACTAATACTTCTTGGTATTGTGACATCGTACCAATGAGGGATGGAGCAAATTTCATACACTTCCGTATGATGTCAAACGAATTGTTACAGAGGTACCATTGGAATGCTATAGAGTCAGGAATCTCTATACCTTGTTCAATTTTATTGTTGAGAATCAGTTGGAAAAGCAAGTCCCTTTTTATGTACTCCATTATTTGCTCGTTTGGAGCAATCTGATAGTTGACAGGGTAGAGAGTGTAGAAATCGTACTCGTTCTGGTATTTTTCCTTGAACTGTTTCAGGAACTCTGTTTTACCGTCACCGAATCTTGCTGAAAAGATGGTTCTGTCTATAGTAGCTTCGTTTAAATGATGGTAGAAAGCTTCTAACTCGTAGGTTATATCTATTGTATCCATAAATTTATGTTTTTATCAGGTGTTGTCCGTGAGTTCGTAATGTTTTGATTTAAGTGTTTTTGTAAGCGTTTAAGCAACAGAATATAAAAAACTATTTTACACCATTCCCAATTCTTTTGCTGCTTCGTACAGTGACAGGAATCTCGAAACACCTTCGTTAGTTGGGCACCAAGCAATAAAATCTTTTTCGTCTGTGTGGTAGTGTTCGATGTTAGACTTCTCAATCAATTTTTTAATTGATTCGAGAAGGTCTGGCATCTCGATTTTCTTATAGTTTTCCAGTTGAAATCCCCAATAAGGTAAATTATTTTTTGCATCGTAACCATCCCAGACGCCTAACCAAACTTGATTTTTTAATTGTATACCAAACGAATGTTCGTCTTGAGATAAAGAGATTTCTTTCTCTATTTCTGATTGCCATTCTCTCATGAGCCTATTTGATTCTTCTTTTCGCAGTTCAATTCTAAGGTTTTCGATAGAATCTAATAATGCTGTCACTTTTTCTTGTTCGTTTTTTAGAGCTATTATCTGCTCTTGGAGTGTCAGTCCTTCAATATGAAGTTCTTTCAATATAAAGTCTTTAATTTCTTTGTTCATGTTTTGATAAATAGGTGAAGTATAAAATTTGTTTTCTAAGAAATCAATATATTGATCCAATGCACTTACTATATGTGGCTCGTTTTCAATAGATAACTTACGTAGCCAATCTGTAATATCATATTTATATGATAGAACTTTAAAGTGTTCTTTTTCCAGTGCTTCACATACATTATTCTCCTTGTTCTTATCACATAGTGAATACGGTGAAGGGGGTTTACGGTTGATAGGGTTAAGATATATGACATAGATCTGTGGCAGCGTAAAACCGTATTTCTTTATGCCAATGTCGTTAACATAGCGATATATCTGGTTTTCCATTTCCTCAGCATCATTTACTTTATTCTCTATTATTACAAATATGTCTTTCCCCTTTAATGCAACATCAATCCTGTTTTTTTCTGTTGTCACATGCATATATTCATGTTGGATATTCAGAAAATTCTTTATAAATGAAGATTGAATGACAGGATGTTTCAGTAGGTTTGCAAGAACAAGACTATGTCCAGTCTCTTTAAAACGACCTCTGCAAGCGGCTTCTATGACATTCAGATGAAATGGTGTCATATCCAAATATGTCTTGATAAGCTGATGAACCCGCTCAGATAGCCTTATTCCATTTTTACAATAATTAAGCCTATATTGGAATAGCAGGTTTGAGATTCTTAATGTTTCTTTCATATTTCCGTGTCTTAATTTTCATGAACCTTAATTCCACAGCATAAATTCTTGTGAGAACTCCAAGTTTCTGAGAAACAAAGTTCTCAAAACACTTGGATATGTCAGAAATTTTACCTATATTGGTGCTGCAAACATACCAAGTAAGCAAAAATCTGACATGACAAAGGTAGCAATTAAAAACGAGAATATCACTTCTTTCGGTGGAATTTATCATATTATGGACGTTTTCTCAAAGTTGGGCTTTGAAAAACTTACCGAATCTGTATTGGGCAAACGTGGAAGTAGCGGCAAAGCATTCTGTTATGGAAGTATTTTTTGTGGTTATCATACTTCCCTATTGGTTTGGGTGGGGGATTTTATGATTATGCAAGAACCAAGAACCCTAGAAAATCCCCATATCAATGGATAAATCCCAAAAATGTCACTTCAATATATAAAAGTACCTCACGAGGAATAATACTGCGGAATTAAGGTTTTATACAATAAAAAGAAATTGTATCTTTTGATGTTTTTAGGCTATCTCGAAGTTCAGATAGTATCGTGTAAGGGTCATAGCCCTTACACGAAAAGAATTGACTTAAAAACAAGACCAACAAGATAGGATAGCCTGTTATTCTAAACGTCTTCTTCATACTTTTTTATTTAAGAGGTGGCAATTAACAAGCCTACGAGCGAAACTATGATAATAATAACAATAGAGGATATGCATAATCCTGCAATAGATAAACCTTTTGGTTTCTTGAATACCCCGACAAAAGAGAATATCAGCCCTAAAAGCCAAAGAATTACATTTGCAACGGGAACCCAGCAAAACACAAGACCAATCAGTGCCAACACAAAGCCTGCAGTGCCAATACTATTGCTCGGTTTTGTTTCTGCTTGTTGAATAATAATGGTCTGTTGAGGTGTCTTCGAGGCTACTTTAGTCTTTTCATTTTTTGAGGTTACTTTTACCTCTTCGTTTTGAATGTCATTTGAATTCATAAAATTATTAATTTAGGATTATAAATATTGTTTTGTCTCTTTTGTGTTTACTTTAATAGCGTATTGGTAACAGTATCCAATAGGAGTTTACCGAACCCTTTCTTTTTCTTTAAAGATTTGTTTTCTATTTGTCCTTAACTCCCCAGCATAAATTCTTGTAAGAACTCCAAGTTTCTGAGAAACAAAGTTCTCAAAACACTTGGATATGTCAGAGATTTCACCTATCTTGGTGCTGCAAACATAACAAGTAAGCAAAAATCTGACATGGCAAAGGTAGCAATTGAAAACGAGAAAATCACTTCTTTCGATGGAGTTTTTTCATATTATGGACGTTTTCTCAAAGTTGAGCTTTGAAAAACTTACCGAATATGTATTGGGCAAACGTGGAAGTAGCGGCAAAGCATTCTGTTATGGAAGTATTTTTTGTGGTTTTTCATACTTCCCCATTGGTTTCGGTGGAGTCTTTTATGCTTAGAAAAGACCCAAGAAACACCGAAGCACCTCATATCAACATATAGAGCCCCAAAAAAGACATCTCAACATATAAAATTTTCTCACAAGAAAAAATACTGCAGAATTAAGGGAATAAATCAAAAAAAAGTTCGCGAACAATTTAGAAAAAATTCGCGAACTTTTTGGTAGGGTCCTTGAATAACTTTTCAAAGAATGAAGTCAGAATGCAGAAAGACATACGCTTCAAGGGAATGTCTTAAGACAGAACAACCTATGTTTATCAGGTAGCACTGATTCAAATCCTTACTTCACATAGAAGATACGATTTTGCTTGCGTGATAAGGTCTTGCCTTCCTTTGCAGCATAACCAAGAATACAGAAGCCGATACCTTCATAATCACCTTCTACACCCCAATCTTTCAGCATCTGCTTACCATCTTCACGCTCAAAAGTTTGCTTGGCACGATTAATCCAACAACTTCCTAAACCTACTGCGTGAGCAGCATTCATAAGGTTGCCCATCATCAACGCACCATCATAGACATGATTAGGGCTACTCTTATCTGCTAATACTGCAAGAACGACAGGTGCGCCATAAAAAGGATCACCTGTTACGCCCATTATCTCAGCATTTATCACAGACAAGCGGTCGCGTACTTCCTTATTGGTAACTTCAACAATGATAGCGGTCTGCTTATTCTTTCCGCTTGCAGCGTAAAGACCAGCCTCCATAACCTTATCAATCAACTCCTGTTCTGGCATACGCTCTTCATAAGCACGTATGCTACGACGTGTCAACAATACTTCTAATGCTTCCATAACATTTCTTTTTTATCCTTAATTCCGCAGCATAAATTCTTGTGAGAACTCCAAGTGCCTGGGAAACAAAGTTCTCAAAACACTTGAATATGTCAGAATTTTCACCTATCTTGGTGCTGCAAACATAACAAGTAAGCAAAAATCTGACATGACAAAGGTAGCAATTAAAAACGAGAATATCATTTCTTTCGATGGAGTTTTTCATATTATGGACGTTTTCTCAAAGTTGAACTTTGAAAAAACTTACCGAATCTGTATTGGGCAAACGTGGAAGTAGCAGCAAAGCATTCAAAATTTTCTCACAATAAAAAATACTGCGGAATTAAGATATTATACTCTCTTTATAAATGTGTTCTCTACATTCTTATTCAGTAAAGGTTCCAAATGAAAAAGAGAGGCTTGGTATTGTTTCCAGCCTCTCTTTTACTTACATTATTGTGGGGACCTATTCAAATTTCTGTACCTGCATGCCTACATAACGTTCATAGTAACTACGTACATAGACATTATCTATGTCCGTTTGATCTATCGTAAAGCGAAGACAGTTGGCTGATATAACTTTACCATAACCTGCATTTCTGTCACCATTGTTAACTGGATTTGGTGTACTTGCCCAGTAATAGCCACTAACTCCTAAACCGGTTAATTTCCCATCAACGTATTTTCCAAGTGCTGGAAGATAGAAATAACTACTTCTTACTGATGCTTCTGGTTTGCCAGAGATTGGTACACTATATGGAATATCTTTACCTAAATTCCACGTAAATGCACTTGGATAGCTCATCGTAGAAATAAAACCTGGAATTTTGCTCTGTTTCTTTATCCAGATGCCTCCTACATAAAGATGGTTTGCAAATACCCATAAAGTTTTGTTATCCACCTGTGGAGATCCTCCTTCAATATACCATGTAAGTGCTTCGAAGGTCGGCTGATTCTGGCATGAGTTTGTAGCCATTGTCTTGACATATTTCTCGAATACAGTATTGTACCATCTTGAGTCCCCAGATGATTTTGCATAGTTTGCATTTTCAGCGTTAT
The DNA here is from genome assembly GCF_015262605.1 of Prevotella aurantiaca. Taxonomy (NCBI): domain Bacteria; kingdom Pseudomonadati; phylum Bacteroidota; class Bacteroidia; order Bacteroidales; family Prevotellaceae; genus Prevotella; species Prevotella aurantiaca. The sequence goes on from NZ_JABZSJ010000020.1 coordinate 5,916, forward strand.
TGAGTAAAGGCTGACTGCTCTCAAACCCATTCCAATAATTGCTCTTTGCATCCCACATGTAATAATTGGACTTGCGAGAAGTATATGTCGTCATGCCAAGGTCGGTACTGATTTTCTGATTCTTTCCAGCATTACATTTTATATTACTATATGTATATGAAAGAGTGCTATTTGTACCAGTTACGGAATCATATAGAGTATAAGTAACCTTAAAGGTTGAGTAAGTTCCCGGAGCTACAACCATTATGGCTGCATTCTTAGATGCTGTAGCGGCTTTAGGAATAGGGAAACCAGTTTCTGAACTTGTTCCGTTCAAAGTCAAGGTTACGCTGTTAGAAGAACTATTTGCAGTTCCTAAACCGCTGTCGCTAAAATTGAACGTTCCAGCAAGGCTTTCACCGTTAGCTACTGTAACATTGATTTGTGTTACTACAGCAGAAGCATCCAACTCCTCTTTTGAGTAGTATGGCATAAATGTTATGTACGAAGCCTCATGACTGAGAGTAAACTTATAGGATCCATCTGTTTGGCGTGTTGCAGTACCGACACCGCAGTCTCCAACAGTTCCTAACTGAGTCGCTTTGTTGGCTTCGTCCTGATTCTGACTTGTTGCTATTGTAACAGTGTTACCTGAAGTGTTTGCGTTTCCTGTGTATCTAACAGGATAGCTCTCTGCCGTATAAGTTCCATCGAAATAGAACTTTGCAGAAGCTGTTGTTGATGTAATATTGTTGGAACTACTTGCTGTTAGTGTAGGAGATGTTGCAGAGCCACTATTTACCCAAATATTGTCATCTGTAGTCCAGTAGAAATCTACCCCTGAACCATCATAAACGCCTGAGGTACGTGTCTTAGCCTCTGAAGTAATAGAGAAAGAAGTCTTACCTGTTAAATCCTTATTCTCAGCACTATTGCTAGAATCCGCGTCACTTACATTGTCATTAGAACAAGCCGTCAGCCCCATAAGCAAGCATGTAGCAAACAAACTTGTGAACTTGTTAATCTTCATAATTCTTATTGATAATTATTTTGAGTTAATCTGGGTCAACATCATACGAGTTAGTGTTGTCATCATCTGCCTTTTTGTGATCAGACTTAAAGGGTGAGTTTGTACCCATGATTGGTTCTGCCGATACAGGAATAACTGAAAGCTCGGGGCAACAATATTCCTTTTTTACATAATTTTTTCTTTGCATATCTGTTTTTTACCTTAATTCCGCAGCATTATTTCTTGTGAGAACTCCAAGTTTCTGAGAAACAAAGTTCTCAAAACACTTGGATACGTCAGAAATTTCACCTATCTTGGTGCTGCAAACAAGAAATAGACAAAATTTGGCATGCAAAGGTAGCAATTAAAAACGAGAATATCACTTCTTTCGGTGGAATTTATCATATTATGGACATTTTTCAAAGTTGGGCTTTGAAAGACAAAGATGGTAACCAACAGACAGATATCTTCGGAAGACATACAGTTTTTTGATGTGGACTTATTCTGTGGCAAAGAAAAGGTCGAAGGATTTTACGCTATGAATTTGCCACACCGCATGAAATGTGTTGATTTGGAAAATAGTGAATTTCGTCTGATGAATTTCGATCGAAACAACCCAGAATATATGTTTTATTACATGAAACTTAGAGAAAATATCTTTAACGATGATAATGCAGATATTGTACGTTGCGAAGAGATGCACAGAAGCATTGTTGTAAATGAAAAGATAAAGAAAGCGTTGTTCGAAGCAGGTTTAAAAGGACTACAGTTTAGCAATAGTATAGACATAACACCAAAAGACAGAACCATTTACGAAAGGATTTAATAAAGTTGTTACTCAAAAGATTGTAAAGATAGAAAACTTAGGGGATGCGAGAAATTAAAGAATGATGAATAGCCCTATCTTAAACGTAATTCTGGATAAATTTACAATCAAATGTAATATCCTGCCCCCCAGTTTGGAACTTGCAGTGCTTCTGTTTTTAATTCAAATCAATTATCTTCATACAAACTCATCAAAAAATAAAGTATACGTTATTGTAATCAGCTATAAAAAAGAATTTTTGAAAATTATATCCAAATTATTTTGATATAATAAAATTTGTATTACCTTTGCAACGGCATCATTGCCAAAGTTATTATAAAAGAAATCTAATATGAATAAAAAAAATTTTTCTGGGGGAATAACTTTTGCTCTTGTTGTTTCTCTAAGTATCGTTACCAGTGGTTGCTCATCGAATATAGATGAGCCGACATTTAATGCTGAGATGCAAAATTCTTCAGCCTCCAATTCTATTTCTACTACTAATTCTCAGCTAAGGGGTGTTATTAATCATAAGATTGATTCAATAAACCCTCTTGCCTTAGAGTATGTAGATAATGCTAAAACACTTTTATATGCAACTGGTGCTTTGGACAATAGGAGTGCAAAACTATCATTGTTGACTAATATTAGTTCTTATGAAAGATTTGATGATTCAGAAGAAACATCTAAAATAAATCCAATGGCACTAAGATTGCAGCTACTGGATATTGTTGATGATGAGACAGGAAGTGCTGTCAACTTTTATGATTTACCCCAAGATCAACGAGAAATCTTTGTTGATAAACTTTTACAAGAAGATGCGCGAAACATATCATCTAAGTTGGATCTAGTTCCAGAAGCCAGTCAAATGCTCGAGATAGAGAATAGGGCAACGACTAAATTGATTACAGAAAATGAAATCCCTATCATACATGTAGGAGACATAAGTAATGTGAGATTGGAAAACGTTGATAGGTTGAGTACTCAACCCGCATCTCAATCTACGAAAAAAAACCAAACTCGAACAAAAACTATTGATCATAAGGCTTTCTTTTCAGATCTAAGTAAAGAGATTGAATCAGAAATGAATAATCAAGAATCAAGAAACTCTAACCTATTACGGTCTGTAGGTGGTTCTTTTAATTATCCCAAAATAAACGTGGAGGAAGTTGTAAAACCAGCATGGATAAGAGCCGCACGTAGAGGAGATTTTATATTAGCAATTCCTAGCCATTTCCATCCTTGGATATTTCTAAATATTGGAAAGAATGTAAGATTCAAAGTTGGACATGCTGGCATTATTAATTCAAAGATCACTCCACATACTTCAGATTCAGCAAAAGTGACAATAGAATCTTGGTCTGAAAATGGGGTCAAAAGATCATCAATGTCTTATTGGGATACCCCTCATTATATAATGGGTGTACAAAAAGTGACATACAAATGGAGATGGAGAGGATTCAAAAGTGGTATTTATAAAGTTAAAACACCCGTTTCTAATCCAGATGCTCTTGCAGATTGGGCAAATAAATACGTAGGAAGAGACTATGTAAGATGGTATGAATTCGCAACTGCAAAATGGGCAGCTCCATCTCGTTTCACTTGTACTACTTTGGTATGGTGGTGTGCCAAGAAAGCTTATGGAATAAATGTTTCAAGTTGGTATTCTCCTTTAGTTACTCCAAGTGGGCTTCTAACAGATGACGAAACCTATGTTAGATATAATATACATTGATTAGATATAATATACATTGATTAGATATAATATACATTGATATGAAATACTTACGACTATTATCTTGGCTACTTTGTTGCACTGTTTTAATGTTTTCATTAGCTTCATGCGAAGAACAAGAGCCAGATTTAACAAAGAAAGAAATGGATACTCGTTTGCTGGGTACTTGGAAGTCAATAAATTCCAATAATCCAGAAATTAATAAACTTATATTTATGTCTAATGGAGACATTATTGGTTATTGGCAAATGGGAGGGAAAAAGAGAGTTTTTTATACAGAAAATAATTGCCATTTATTTGTATTTGTACAGGGTTTGGGTATAAAATTATCTAATTGGACATACGAACATTACTATAAAATAGATGGAAATAAGCTAACTTTATGGTTTAGTTTGTATGGAATGAATTCAAATAGTTCAGATCGTCTTATCTTTCAGAAAGAAAAATAACGGGTTGTTTTAATAGGACTTTTCCCATTCATTTAATATTCAATCCAACCAGTTCTAAATAATAAACTGGTTGGGTTGATATACTTAAATAAAAAATATAATAAGATGTACAAAAGAAGGTATTTAGGAAGAAGAACGGAAAAAGAAATTGAACAAGATATAATGAGGGCTATTGCCACTATTATTTCAGAAAAAGGCATTTCTTCGGTTACCATCAAGGAAGTTTCAAATCTGTCTAAAACTGATGTTATCGTTTTGGAACGTAGATTTAAGAATGATGAAGAATTAATAAAAGCATATACTTCTCAGTTTGATTATTTTCTTAACGATAATATTGCTATTAATCCAAACGATTATAAAAACGCCGAAGCTTTTTTTATGAACTTAATCGAGAGATTTATAGATGCAATCTATAAAAATAAAGACATGCAATCCATTATGGTTTGGGAAATGTATGAAAATAGCAGCCTTACTCGAAAAAGTGCGAGAAAAAGAGAGGTTACCCTTAAGGAATTTTTACCGAGTTTCACCAAACAAATTAATAATGAGAAAATTTCACCAAGAGCTTTATTTGCCGTACTAACAGGGGGGCTTTACTATGTACTCTTGAGAGGGAATAGGTCAACTTTTTGTGGATTAGACTTTAGTACTAAATCGGGGCGTAAACTTTTAGCAGAAACCATATTTAAAATTGTTCGGCAATTTATTAATGAATAAGTCTATTTAGTCGTGAAATAGGCAAGAGAAAATTTATAATAACAAAAAATAAATTTGTTATTATAAATTTTTTATTTATAATTATATTTTGTGTGATTTATAATTATAATTTTTCAGCGTCAAGAATAAAAGAATAGAATCTTTGCAATCCTACTTAGTATAGCCAAAAGATTGTATTCTTTTAGACAGCTTTGAATCAGAGAGTTGCTTTTTTTACAATCGAAAAATAGGAGAGGTTTTAGAGCTTGAACTTGGACAGAAGTTGATTCATTTTCAGAATGGAAAACTTCAACTATAGTGGAGAAGTTTTAATTCTTTCTTGGAATGGTTTTGCGAATAGGAAAAGAGCTAAATGTCTGTTTATAAATGGTGCTATGATATTAAATCAAAGAAAAAAGTAGCTACAACACTCTTTTACAAGTGTTGCAGATACTTTTTTTATTTCTGTAATCGTTTTAGTCTGCGTACGGAGTCGTTTTCCACAAACGCACAGGAGCAGCCATAATAAGATTTTGAATGTATTCGCCTCCGCCAGCATCTGTAATATCATCTTTACTTATATGCTGAGAGCCAGAAACCCCTCTGAAAAGGTAATAGAAGAAGCTACTAGTATCACTAGATAAGCCTGGCATTCTAAATCCTACAGCTTGCTTTGGAGGATTCTTTTCTTGGTCTAAAATATATCCATTGTGAGTAACCGGACTTCTCATTGCATAGCGACCAGTTGGTAAGGCATCGTCTGGAGTCCAATATTGTGCACTGAATCCTTGACTAGAAAGATGCCAATACTGCAACTTTTTACCAGTTGATTTACTCTTAGCAATGCTGAAAGTGTATCCTCCTCCAAGCGGAATAATTCGCTTTACATCGGCTGGATAAACTACATTGTTATTATTAGGAACTGCCCAGAAATCTTCATTAGCGATGTCGTCCATATCAAGAACAAAGCGTGGACCGAGATAACGTTGCGTAATTATAGCATTATTATTTACATCTTCCCAGCGCATTACGTAACGATAATCGTTATTGGTTATCCACGAAAGAGGCTCTGTAATACCCGAACTTACTCGAGTAACTGGCTGTTTTGCATATCCTTGGTATGCTTGTCCCTCCTCATCATTACTGATATATTCAGGTTTCTTAGACATTCCTATCATGTAAGCAATTGTCTTTCCATTTACTTTTAGACCCTTAGAAGAATTGTGGAAAGCAAGTTTTGAGCTGGTCCAACCTGGCATTTTGACAGGAGAGACGATACCCATAGAGTGATTATAGAATCTTCCATTGCCACGGAAACCAGAGAAACCATAACCTTGTGGAACAATACTGCGCCAGTATTCGTGGTTAGCAAACATAAAACCACTTGGTATGCTTGATAAGTTTGCTTCTACCTCGCTATACTTATAACGTATACTATGGTCTACATCTTGATTTACATCGCTTGAAAGTTCAGCCTCAGTACCGAAGTTATCGTGTTTTGCAACATAGCTTAATGGGGCAAATTTATAAACAACCTTACCTTTTGCAGGATAGTTTGCACCCGAAACATAGTCTGCAATCGTGCCATAAGCTGGCAACATATTGATAGAAGTAGGTACAATTTTACTTTCTGAACTTGTCTCAGTAGGTACTGCCATCAGCAAGAATTGTGTTTTAGAAACCTTCTTTACTGTGTAGCTTCCAGCTCCTTCTTTTTTTCCATCATATATTTTTATAGCTTGTTGCTGTGGTGCCATCCATACATAAATATAGCTTGGAGCTTCTTTTCCTTTTTCTACTTTGTCGAAATTGTCACCCGAAGCTCTTGGAAGGAAAGTGTGGTCGTAATAAGTAAGTGCAGTGTTGAGCTTGTTAGCATTATCTTTCTCTTCTGTGTAGTCCTTTATATATTCGCCGTGAATACGGAAGCGTCTTTTCTTCATAAGTCCATTTTCACCTATCATTGCATTGTCGGTTAATGGACGTTGATAGAACTTAAATGCTTCAAATGCCTTTTTAAAAGATGCTGATTTAGCTGAAGCAATATCAGTATCCTCTGTATCTTTAAGGTCGCTTGCCTTAACAAGGCCATCTGTGTCGAACGTTTTCAAGTCGAATTGTCCACAAAGAATGTTACTTGTAATGATGCGTACACCATTGTATTTAAAATCGAAATCGGTGTTGTTGGTAACCTTCAAACGCACAATAGAACCGAATTGCTTTAACTTAACAGGCTTTTCAGCCTTAAAAGTTTTATTGGCTGCGTTGGTTTCCAGCTTTCTCCAGCTAAATATATAAGGTATATTTGCACCCCATTGTACTTTTTCTCCTGCAGCATTCCTAGCTACATGACCTTCTGAAAAACCATTAAACTTAACTTGATTATTGCCTGGAAGCATTTCACCACCTAAGATTCCGCAAACAAACCATGTGCCTTTGCTGAGGTCAGTATTTGCTTCCATCTCAAACTTTTCACTTGGTAATAAGGTAATATTTCCACCTTTTTTATATGTCCATTGGGTAATAACCTTTGTTACAGGCTGCGTTTCATCTGTACTTCTGAATATAAGAAGTACAGGAACTTTTGCACCATCGGCAAGTTCTTTGCCTTCGTTTGTACCTTTATCGAATATACCTACTGGTGTTGGGAAACCTGTATTGTCGTCAGTTTCGTAACCGATAGCACGACTTGTAGGTGTATTTGCCGTAGTTTTTTCTCCCTGCATGTTTCCTTCCAAAGACATAGATACAGTTAATCCTGGCTGTGCCAAGTTGTTTGATTCTATTTCTGGTACATCTTGATCAGCACAACCTGCAAATAATAGAACGCAGGCAGCGATGCATGAATAAAATAAATGTTTCATTGAATATGTAATTTCGTTTGAGTAGGATGTTTCTTTCCTAATGAATTATGGTTCTAAATAAAAAATAATTTCAACAATTTTTAATATCCTGTGGGGTCATCTTCTTCTGGATCTTTTTCGTCATCGCCTGGTGTTAGTCCACCATGAATATTACTCTGAACGTGAAAACCACCTTCCATAATTTCGTCCGAATAAAGTCTTAATACCTTGAAGTCGGTCTTAATATATTCTTTCTTCTTCATAATAAATTCTAATCTAATTCCTAAATAAAATAAAAATAAAATCCTGTTGTGATTTGACCGAGCTTTAATATGTGGCTTGTTCAATATACACAAATATTTTTTGTCATTGTAATTTTTCCGCAAAATTACTCTAATTATATGATTATTACATATTTACCGCGATTATTTAATGTTTTTTAAGAACTTCTTTTATACCCTTTTCTTGTTAATATTTGCTAAATATAGCAGTTTTATTTGGTTGTGATAAAATAAAAACCATATCTTTGTGCTATCAAAATGATATCATAATATAAACGATAATCAATATTAACAATAGAACTATGGAAAAGAAAGAATTTGCATTTAAGGGGAACGTTATCAATGGTTTTGTTATGCTTATCCTCGTTTTGGCAATGTTTGTATGTGGAGTTGCCAGTGCAGTGTATGGTTTTGTACTAATCGGTAACGAAGAAAATGGCGGACCATTGCTTGCCATTGCTGGTGTGTTATTGCTTGTTTTCATATTTTGTGCATGTGGTTTCATAAAGATAGAACCCAACGAAGCACGTGTCATGATGTTCTTCGGACAATATAAAGGAACCTTTACTGAAGTAGGATACCATTGGGTTAATCCTTTCCTCAATACCAAAAAGCTTTCTTTCCGTGCTCGAAACATCGACGCTGCGCCTATTAAAGTGAACGATAAGACGGGCAATCCTGTTATGATTGGTATGATGTTGGTGTGGCGTCTCAAGGATACTTACAAGGCAATCTTCGAGATTGACTCTGAAACAATGGCTGGTTCAAGCGATGAGATAAGCACAAAAGCAGCTGTAAGTAACATTATGGAAGCATTCGAACGCTTCGTTCGTATTCAAGGCGATGCTGCTTTACGCCATGTTGCAGGTCAATATGCTTACGATAATCTTGACGATGACACAGAAACACAAACCCTTCGCGACAATAGCGAAGAGATAAACAAACTCTTGGAACAGACTCTTGATGAGCGTTTAGAGATGGCTGGAATTGAGATTATAGAGGCTCGCATCAACTATCTTGCCTATGCTCCCGAGATAGCCGCAGTAATGTTGCGTCGCCAACAGGCCAGTGCTATCATCTCAGCACGCGAGAAAATCGTTGAAGGAGCGGTGTCTATGGTAGATATGGCACTTAAAAAGCTCGACAAAGAGAACATTGTTGAACTCGATGAAGATAAGAAAGCAGCTATGGTAAGTAACCTTATGGTAGTGTTATGCAGCGAAAGTGCGACTCAACCAGTGGTGAATTCAGGCACGCTTAATATGTAAAAAAGAAACTCGTTGGGGCTTTCTGTTCCAACGAGCTTCTTTGTTTTAACCCATTTTTCCGCCTTTATTAGTAGCTACTGAAGGGCAAAGTAATCATTTAGAGAGAGCCAACCAAATGAAAGAAGCATCATTTGAACAAATTAAATCCCCTCGTACAATGTTATCTGTAGTATGCGATGTAGTCATCGTACTGATGTTAATTGCAATGTGGACAACCAGTATAATGGCTATTCAAGCATACAAAGACGATACAATTTCATTGCTTTTTCCAGCTTTTTTCACCTTTTTTGCTGGCTATTTGAGCTTTATTTCCTACTATCCCGAGCATCGTTTGGTTTCAAAATTCATTGAAATCCAGAGCGATAAACAGCTTATTATGGTAACCAAACTCTTCCGTCTCCTTTCTTTCGAGATTGCTTTCTTCGGACTTATCTTCGGAATCAATCAATTAACGCAGCTATTAAGAGATGTACCTGACCATTATACGATTGTTCCGACAGTGATTATTTTCCTTGGAACGTTCTATGTAGGTTACTATAGATTTATAGGAATGCGCATCGATATAGTGATAGAACGTACCAAAGCGAAGCACAACAAAGAGCTTGATGGTATGAAGGAAAGATTAAAAGCAAAGGAAAAAGAAGTGCAGGAACAGTTGAAAGGGAAAACAGAAGAAGAAATTCAGGCTCTCAAAAACAAAATAAATCAAGAGGCGGAAACCTTGAAAGCAAGCAGAGAAGCCAATAAAACAAAGTAAAGCAGGGGCGTTTCGGCAAGTTCGTAGTCAGTGTCTTTTGCACACTCGATTATGTTTTACTACCCCAAAGCCGATAGTTTAAACAATCCTTACGGCTTACTTTCCTACTCAACAACACCTAAAATATAAAATCCAATGGCTTTCAGCCGCAAGCGAAAAAGTACATGGCAAAGAAAGATAATAACACTAAAAGCTTCATTCTTCGCGTCGATTCCGATACGATGAGCGCTATAGAGAAGTGGGCAGCCGACGAGTTTCGGTCTACCAACGGCCAGTTGCAGTGGATCATAACCGAAGCACTGCGCAAGGCTCGTCGTCTTCCGAAGCTGCATTTGAAGGACGAAGCGTCATCTAAAACAGATAAAACAAATGACACCAGTATCGATTAAAAACCTCCGTCTCAGGCGTACGAGACATTCAACCATTTGCGAAGCCATATCAGCAACTATGCTTTTAATTCCTTGGATATTAACTATAATAGACCTAATTCACAATAGAGGCAATGTTCTATTGATTATTTTACTGTCTGTTTTAACCTATTGTGTGTTTATTATTCACAAGATTTCCTATCGTCCGGGGAAAGAATGGCCGCAACAATCGTTCCCAATAACGTCCGTTCGACAAGCTATTACAGCAGGAAAGTTTCTCCGTTATATTGCTATCGAAGCAGCTTTTTTTCCTTTTTACATGACTATTGATAAAGTAACGCACATATCACAAAAGTTGCCCGACTCTATTGTGCGAATAGGTTCCGTAAGTAATATGCTACTAACCTATAACATTGGGTCAAGCAAAATACGAGCGATAAAGAAGAAAGAGGAATTAGAACAAGAAAAAAAGAAGGCAGCGAAATAGTTCGCTGCCTTCTTTTTTATGCGTCGAAAATAGTTTTATTCTATTTTCTAAATATACCTTTTATAATGTGGTCGTCATGAAAACACAATCCCATATCATCTTTGTTCCACTTTTCAAACAAGCCTTTTGTTTTGTTGTTTCCACGAAATTCCACCTTAAATATAGCTTCTTTTCACCAATTCAGCATTAGTTTCCAGAAGTCTTCGTCCCACCACTGTTCTACAAACCCTTAGAATTTGTAGCCGAAACCAATGTTCAAGAAGATGGGGTACATATTGAAAGAAATAGTTTTAAAGTTGCTTTCAAATATGTTATTCAACGCCCACGAAAGGTCAGCGTTAAGTGTAAAGCGGTCAGAAACCTGCCATGTACCGCCTAATTGCAGTCCCCAATGAAAGTGATTTAAGTTCGATGAGAAGTCGTAAGTAGCTGTTTGGTCGCCTTCATATACTATTTTTTCGCCTATAGGACTACCTTCTCGCAGATAACCTTCGCTCACCGAGCCGTTAAATTCGCCGTCCATGCGGAACGAAGCAAAGATTCCGGCACGCGCTTTCCATTTTTTGTTGAAGCTATAGTTAGCCATTACGGGCACAGTAACGAATGTACTGGTGTAGCGTGTCTTTACATATCCAGTCCAAAAGCCCGACACACGCTCGCCATCGTTAATAATTTCCATGCTGTAACCCTTAGTGGTTGCACCCGTTATCATACCTTTTTGTTCGAATTTCACACCTGCCGACAAGCCCCATTTGTGCTCTGTGCCGAGCCATTTAGTAGCTACTCCTTCGATAGAAGCATTCAAACGTGGACTATAACTATCTATTTTTCTAATCTCTTGAGGTATCGACATGGGCGCAGCACCGCCGATATTTACACCAGCTTTCACTTCAAACTCCCAGTCGTTGCGGTCTGGAAGCTGACGTCTTTTGTCGGTATCTTGCTGAGCCTGTGCCGTAATTGCCATACAAGCGAGTAGGGCAGAAGCTGTCGCCTTTACTATAATATTTGTTGTTTTCATTTCTTTTTTCGTAGGTTAAAGGTTTATTTGTAGATTAGTTCTATTTCGTCTACGTAGAGCGTACTGCCCACTGCACCATTGAAAACGGCACCGTCCTTGCTCGACGACATAATGATGGCGAGGTTATACTTGCCTGCTTCCAGTTTATTTTCGTCTATCTTACGTCCGTCAACAGACTTAAAGTCGATAGCAAAGCTGGTCCATTGGTCTGTTTCCTTGCGGTTTTCGAGTTCCGCTTTCAGCACAATGTTACTGCTTGTAAGCGAGTTTGTTCCATCAAGGTAAGGCTCTTGCGATGTAACTTCGTAGAGAACAGCATAGATAGCAAAGTCGTCGCGTTGTCCTTTCACCTCTTTACTATTCTTATCGGTGAACTTTTCGCCCGCCTTATACTTATAGTAACCCGTCAAACGTGTAGGTATTTTGCGGAAAGGAAGTCCGAAACGAGTCGATTTAGCAGGGTTCGAAATGTTTATTTTAAATGTTCCTGTAAACAAGTTACCTGCTGCAATAGGTGCTTTTGCCATCTTTCCGAACGACCCAGTGCTCACTGTTTGCAGCTTCGCACACTTACCTTTTACACCGCCATCGGCCTGACTGGTAGGGTATTCCTCTGGTTTTGCGCTCGAATTAGCCACCATGTAGCCAGCATTTCCGCTTCCCCATTCCAGCGTGTCCTTAGGAGATGTAAGCTCATAGAATATGTGGAAGATGTTACTTGCCTGACTATCGGTCCACGAACGCTTTGCTTTGTGCCACTTAATGTTCTCGAAATGGTAGACAGAAGCCACGTCTTTGCTCACAAAAGACACCTTATATTCCTTCTTCCATTGCCCGTCTTCCGACGTAACAGTGTATATACGCGACTTAGTAAAGTTACGAACGGTTCCACTTGCGGGGTAAATGGTCGCCCCCGGAGTAAGTTCGAACATTGGTCCTATTCTTCCAACGTTGGTACCGCCATTCACAAAGAACTTCACTTCGTTGTTTGTAATCACTGGTTCGCGTATTAGAAGACCTTTATCTTTCAACGATGCCGCGATAATATCGGCTTCCTGGTTGAGTGCTTCCTCCTTGATACACGCAGAAAAAGATAGTACAAGTGATAAGAAAATAATTCCTGTTTTCAATGATTTTAGGTGTTTCATCATTTTATGATTTTTGTTTCTGGCTGCAAAATTACTAAAATTTTTCTATAAAATGCCTTCTATTTCGTTTTTTTGGTAGTCGTTCGGTGCTGCACCTGCTTCGCTTCCGTCTCTTGTCCATACTTTGCCGAACCCTTCACAAGCTTTAAAATATAGCCCTCTTTAAAGTGTCCGATGAAGATAAATAATTGTAAAGAAATTACAGAAGCGTTTGTCTTCTGTAATAAACTTATTATCAATGCGTTACAATATAGGCACTTTTGCGTTCTAAAAGTGCCTGTTTTGCACGGCAAAAGCGCCTATATTGCAGCGCAAAACAGCCGCTTTTGCAACGCCAAACAATTGCTTTCGCTTTTTGCATGTGTTTTCTTTACAAAGTAAGGGTGGTATTTATAGCTTTTTATAGTGTTTCTTTTGTATGCTCTGTGCAGTTCTTGTGGTCTGTCGTAGGCAGCATTTCAGCCTTCGTTTACTTATTAATTGCTCTCTTGATAAGCACGGGGTGTCATGCCCGTTTCGCGTTTAAAGTATTTCGAAAAGGCCGAAGCACTGGGGAAGTTCATGCGGTTTGCTATTTCGAAAGTCATAAGACCATTGGTTTTCAGCAGTACTTTTGCTTTCTGAATAGTAGCACGGTTAATCCAATACATCACACTTTGACCGCTCACTTTCTTAATGATGGCAGAAAGATGGTGTGGCGTAATGTGCAACAAATCGGCATAAAAAGGAATGGAACGCTGCTCCATACAGTGCTGATGCACCAAGCGTTTGAATTGTAAAAATAGCTCTTCTGTACGTGTAGACCCTTCTTTTCTGGTGGTTTCAACCTCTGCTTCCTTTAGCTCCTGAATGTCGGTAACAATGGCTTTAAGCAGATGTTGCACAGTTTTTCTGCGATAGGGCGAAACTTGTACAATGTCCCAAACAAGGTAAAACATACGCAATAGTCGGTCGAAGTCTGTTGGAGAAGCTTTATGTATAATCTCTTCGGGCATGTCAATGCTGTCGCGAAACACGATGGCAACGAGGCGTGCATCGGGCGAAACATCATTGATTTCGAAGATAGTATCGGGGGGAGTCATTACCACATAACCTTGTTCTAAGTGGTAATCTTGCAGATTGATACAAGTATCGCCCTTACCTCCCATTACAAAAATGATGCGAGGCTCTGCTATTTGGTATATTTCTTCTTTATGAAATAGCGGACTTCGGAGAATGTTTCCATTGTAAATAAGAACCACATCTTCGTTTATAAAAGCTTTATCCTGATGTTTCATCACCGCTTCTAAGTCGATATTGTCTAACGAAACTTGGTTTACTACCTTCCCTTTATCCATAAAATTTCCTTTTTGTATGATTATATTGCAAATTTAACATGATTATATTGGATAAAAGAATAAATTCTATGATAATCGTACAAAAGGGAAATTTTATCGGTGCAATGGTTAATTCGCTAAATAAAAACTACGCTACCTTTGCATCGTCGAAACGAAATAGAAACGATAAATTATACGTAAGAAAAAACAAAAGTAAGCGATATGAAAAAGAAAACATTAACCCTTGTTCTGCTACTGGCTGTCTTTAGCGCACAGGCACAGACGTTGGAAGAATGTCAGCAGGCTGCAGAAAAGAACTATCCCTTTATAAAACAGTATGACTTAATAGCCCAAACCACTCAGCTAACCGTTGAGAATATTCAGAAAGGGTGGCTGCCACAGATTACGGCTTCGGCACAAGCAACCTACCAAAGCGATGTTGCGGGGTGGCCAGACAATATGAAAGGTATGTTCCAACAGTTAGGACTGAACATGAAAGGACTATCGAAGGACCAGTATAAGATAGCTATCGACCTGCAACAAACCCTCTACGACGGTGGCGCTATAAGTCAACAGCGCAACATTGCACGCCAAGAAGGAAAGGTAGAGCAGGCTCAAGCCGACGTAAATATGTATCAAGTGCGCAAGCGTGTCAATGAAATGTACTTCTCGCTCTTGCTCCTTGACGAGCAAATCAGACTGAACAACGATGTTAAAGCCTTATTATTATCGAGCGAAACCAAACTCGCTGTCATGCTAAAAGGCGGTACTGCTGCCACAAGCGACCTTGATAACGTAAAGGCAGAAAGGCTAAGTATAGCACAACAGAACGAGAGTTTAAAAGCGCAACGACAAATGTTGCAACGCATGTTAAGTGCTTTCTGCGGCATAGAAGTTAGCAACGCCACAAAGCCAACGCCTGTCGAAGCCAACAATTTAGCTGGTAACCGACCCGAAATGCGCTTGTTCGACCATCAAATACAACTTGCCGAAACAAGAGAAAAGGCGTTAGACACACAGCTTCGTCCACGTTTAGGAGTCTTTGCGCATGGCTATTACGGCTATCCAGGGCTGAATATGTTCGACGATATGATGAATAAGAAATGGAGTTTGAACGGCATTGTGGGCATAAAACTATCGTGGAACGTGGGCGCTCTCTATACGCGCAAGAACGATAAAGCCAAGTTACGCTTGCAACGCGAACTGATTGAGAACGCAAGGGAGGTCTTCCAGTTCAACAATAATATGGAGCAGATACAGCAAACAGAGAACATCGACCGATTTAAAACCATGATGCAAGGCGACGAAGAGATAATTACTCTGCGCACAAACGTACGCAAAGCAGCCGAATCGAAGCTTGTTCATGGCATCATAGACGTCAATAGTTTGTTGCGAGAGATTAACAACGAGAATGCAGCAAAGACACAACAGGCTATCCACGAGATAGATATGTTGAAGGAAATGTACGCTCTTAAATATACAAACAACGAATAAACAACCAACCAACAGATATGAAAAAGGTATTGATATTAGCAAGTCTTGCTCTTGTAATGGCATCTTGCGGAGAAGATAAAAAGGACTATGACGCAACGGGAACGTTCGAAGCAACTGAAGTTACGGTATCTGCCGAATCGTCAGGGCAGCTCATTAGCTTTCAAGTTACAGAAGGACAGTTGCTCAATAGTGGTGTAACGGTGGGACAAATAGACGCTCGCCAGCTCTCATTGAAGCGTGCTCAATTGGCAACAAACACCGAACAACTGACTGCAACCGATGGTCAGCTCGACGCAAACAAGCGCCAGTTGGTTGCCAACCAGCAGGCAACGGCAAGCAAACAGCTCGATTTGAAGAAGCAAGTGGCAGCCATTCGTCAGCAGATAGCCAACCAACAGCGTGAGCGACAACGCTTTTCAGAACTTCTTAGAGATGGTGCTGTACCACAAAAGCAGGTAGACGACATCGATTATCAGATACAAGTGTTGCAGAAACAGCTCGTTGCTACTGAAGAACAGATAGCCAGTCAGAATGCAGCATTGGCAGAACAAAACAAAGGAATAGCTGCTCAGATAGACGGAATTAGTTCGCAACAGGCTGGCGTAACGGCTCAAAAAGCTGGCGTTCGCAACCAACAAGCACAGATAGACGACCAGATTGCCCACACCTTCGTGAAGAGTCCGCTCGCTGGAACCATCTTGGAGAAGTATGCAGAGCAGGGCGAATTTGTTACAATAGGCAAGCCTTTGTTCAAGATTGCCGATACAAAGAACATGTTCATAAAGGCATACATCACTTCAGAACAGTTGAAAAAGGTTCGTCTCGGACAGCATGTTAAAGTGCTTGCCGACTACGGAGGCGGTGAGAAAAAGCAGTATAACGGAGTGATTACATGGATTTCGAGCCGCTCAGAGTTTACCCCTAAGACCATCGTAACCGAAGATGAGCGTGCCGATTTGGTCTATGCCATCAAGATAAAGTTCACAAACGACGGCTTCGTAAAGATAGGAATGTATGGCGAAGTAAAGTTTTAAGTATCGCAAAAAGAAATGAATGCTATCGAAGTAAACAACATATCGAAACACTATGGCAAGGTAGAAGCACTACGGAACGTTAGCTTTTCGGTAGAGAAAGGCGAGGTTTTCGGACTCATTGGGCCTGACGGAGCAGGCAAAACGTCAATGTTTCGCATACTCTGTTCGCTGCTACTGCCCAACGAAGGCACCGTAAAGGTGGAAGGATACGATGTGGTAAGCCAGATGAAAGAGATACGCAAGCGTGTGGGTTATATGCCGGGCAGGTTCTCACTCTACCAGGATTTAACCATAGAAGAGAACCTTCAGTTCTTCGCAACCCTCTTCAATACAACGGTAGAAGAGAACTACGACTCCATTAAAGGTATCTATTCGCAACTCGAACCCTTCAGAAACAGAAAGGCAGGAGCCCTCTCTGGCGGAATGAAACAGAAGTTAGCACTCTGCTGCGCGCTTGTTCATGCGCCCCAAATACTCTTTCTTGACGAGCCAACAACGGGCGTTGACCCTGTAAGTCGCAAGGAATTGTGGGAGATTTTGGCGGGATTGAAGGAACAAAACATTACGATTGTAGCGTCAACGCCTTATCTTGACGAGGTAAGAAGCTGCGAACGGGTGGGCTTTCTCTATGAAGGTGGAATACAAGGCATAGGCTCACCCGACGAAATACTGACCCAATTTGCTGATATTTTCGACCCGCCAGGCATCGAACGAAAGGAAAACAGCCGACCAAACAAGGCAAACGACGATGCAAACGTGATAGAAGTGGAACATCTTGTTAAGGCTTTCGGAAGCTTTCGAGCTGTAGACGACATCTCGTTTAGCGTAAAGAAGGGTGAGATATTTGGCTTTTTGGGTGCTAACGGAGCCGGTAAGACAACCGCAATGCACATGCTTACGGGCTTAAATCAGCCTACAAGCGGCACAGGAAGGGTGGTTGGATTCGACATAAGCACCGAGTACGAACAGATAAAGCGCCACATTGGTTACATGAGTCAGCGGTTCTCGCTCTACGAAGACCTTACTGTAGCAGAAAACATCAGACTGTTTGCTGGTATTTATGGCATGAAAGAAGAAAACATCAGTAGGAAAACCGACGAACTATTACAGCAGTTAGACTTTGCAAAACACCGCAATTCGTTGGTGTCAAGTCTACCTTTAGGCTGGAAGCAAAAGCTTGCTTTCTCGGTTAGTATCTTCCATAATCCAGGCGTAGTCTTCCTCGATGAGCCAACAGGAGGGGTCGATCCAGCCACCCGTCGTCAGTTTTGGGAACTGATATACGACGCTGCCGAGCGTGGAATAACGATATTTGTAACGACCCACTACATGGACGAAGCAGAATATTGCGACCGCATTTCCATCATGGTAGACGGCAAAATAAAGGCTTTGGGTACGCCCAACGAACTGAAACGCAGTCTTAATCAGCCCGATATGGACCATGTTTTCACCTATTTAGCACGTCAGGCAACACGAAGTTCCGACTAAGATTTCACTTTAAAAAGAAAGGTTCAATCTATATGAAGCGTTTTTTTTCATTTGTCATAAAGGAGTCAAAGCACATCTTTCGAGATAAGCGTACGATGCTAATGCTATTCGGTATGCCGTTAGTGATGATGCTTTTGTTTGGCTTTGCGATTACCAACGACGTACGAAACGTGCGTGTTGTAGTTGTAATGAGCAATGCCGACTACGCCACTCAGCAGGTTATAGACCGATTGTCGGTATCCGAATACTTCACCATAACCAAGGTTGTGGCGACTCCTAACGAGGCGGAAAGAACGATACGAGCACAGAAAGCCGACATGGCGGTGGTGTTTGCGCAAGACTTTGCAAGCAAAAAGGCAGGCTATCAGTTGATAGTTGATGCTACAGATCCCAATATGGCGCAGCTTTGGACAACCTATGCCAATGCGGTAATTGCCAATGCCGACGGCGATATCGTGAACTCGAAGCTGCTTTACAACCCGCAAATGAAGTCGGCATACAACTTTGTTCCAGCCATCATGGGAACGTTGCTGATGCTTATTTGCGCCATGATGACCTCCATATCTATTGTACGTGAGAAGGAGAAAGGTACGATGGAGGTGTTGTTAGTGTCGCCTGCTAATCCGCTAATGGTGGTCTTTGCGAAGGTGATACCCTACTTGGTGCTTGCCTTTGTCATACTGATTACCATACTCTTAATGGCTATTTTCGTGCTGGGAGTGCCCATGCAAGGTTCGATAGGGCTAATTTTTGCAGTCTCAACTTTATACATTCTCTTGGCGCTTTCGTTAGGATTGCTCGTTTCAACAGTTGCCAAGACACAGCTTGTGGCCCTGTTATTGTCGGCAATGGTACTGCTAATGCCCATCGTTATGCTCTCGGGCATGATGTTTCCGATAGAGTCTATGCCCAAAATATTGCAATATGTGTCGGCTATAATCCCTACACGATATTATACAAGTGCCATGCGCAAGCTGATGATTATGGGAGTTGGCATCGAACAAGTGTACCGAGAGATGACCATTCTTGCTGGTATGCTGGTGGCGTTGCTATCGCTTGCCCTTGTGAAATTTAATAAACGATTAGAATAAAACGCCATGACGATAAAATTTCTCCTACGAAAAGAGTTCACACAAATACTGCGAAACTCGTTTCTTCCAAGGCTTATTATGATGTTTCCCATTTCTACTATGTGCATCATGCCATGGGTAATGAACATGGAAATAAAGCATATTGTGGTAGATGTTGTGGATAACGACCGCTCCATACAGTCGCAACAGCTGGTGAACGAGATAGCAGCCAAAACCTATTTCGTCCTTCATGGGCAGCAACCCACTTATGCAGCTGCGCTCAATAATATAGAAAAGTCGGACGTTGATGTGGTTGTTGTAATACCACAACACTATAGTCGCGACATCGTTATGGGACGAAAGCCACAGGTACTCGTGGCTGCCAATGCCGTAAATGGTACAAAAGGCTCGATAGGCTCGGTCTATTTATCTCAGATTGTTACTGCCAATGCGTTGCCCACAGCAGCATCTATCAAGTCGAAAGTTTCAACATTATACCTCTATAATAATCATCTTGACTACAAGTTATTTATGATTCCCGCACTCTTAACCATCGTAATGATGCTTATGACAGGCTATTTGCCAACGCTAAACATCGTGGGCGAAAAGGAAACAGGCACGATAGAGCAGATAAACGTAACGCCAGTGAGTAAGTGGACCTTCATTCTTAGTAAGCTGATTCCTTACTGGCTCATTGCAATCTTCATTGTTTCGGTTTGTCTTTTGCTCGCTTGGGCAGTTTACGGCATTACTCCTGCGGGGAACATTGCCCTTATTTATCTGCTCTCCATGCTGTTAGCACTCTTCTTTTCAGCCTTCGGACTGATAGTATCGAACTATTCAGACACCATGCAACAAGCCATTTTCTTAATGTGGTTCTTCATGATGATACTCCTTTTGCTATCTGGTTTGTTCACGCCAACACGCTCAATGCCGCACTTCGCTTACCTTTCCACCTACATAAACCCTGTAAGCTACTTTATAGAAGCCATGCGCACGGTGTTCATTCGAGGCGGAAACTTTAGCAGCATTGCCCATCAAGTATTTGCTTTATCGGCTATCGGACTCATTATGGGTGGCTGGGCAGTAATCAGTTATAAGAAGAATAATTAAGCACTATGCAGGCTGTGGTTATATAAAATGTGGCGTGAAGCCTGCTGGTAGTAGCACTTTTTGTACGCAATTAGCGTGTTGGCAGTGTGTTAGCAGCAAGTTTGCTGTTTGTAGTTGAGGCTTTCTCTCCGCATGTTCATGGTGAGGCTACAACGTTGGTTGATACTTCTTTTCATGTCGATATTACCTCTTAACGAAGCAAAAGAATTGTAAAGAAATTACAGAAGCGTTTATTCTTTGTAATAAGCTTATTACCAATGCGTTACAAAATAGGCTCTTTTGCGTTGTAAAAGCGCCTGTTTTGCACGGCAAAAGCGCCTATATTGCAACGCAAAACAGCCGCTTTTGTAATGCCAAACAATTCCTTTCGCTTTTCGCATGTGTTTTCTTTACAAAATAAAGGTGGTTAATATGGCTTATTATAGAACTATTATTCTCTTCATGAATACCAAGAAAAGTTGAGAAAAACTACATTATTTTAGAAATAAATAGTAACTTTGCGAATATAAATTAACTTCAATATTTAGGATAAAGAATATGCGTAACATTTTATCGGTACTATTATTGTTTTTCTGCCTGACCACAAATGCACAGCAAAAGCATTGGGTTGGAACGTGGGCAAGTGCTCCACAAACCGTAGATAAGTCGTTTATGCCTTATAATAACAAAATGGATAATCGCTCGGTAAGGCAGGTTGTGAAAGTAAGTATAGGCGGAGAAGTACTCCGACTCAGGCTCAGCAACGAGTTCTCTACAGAACCTGTAACAATAGAAAGCGTCTATATTGCAAAAGCTGGAGAAGGTCCTGATATACAAAAATCGTCGGTTCGATATCTGAAATTTGCCAATAAGGAAGGCGTAACAATACCTGCTGGCAAAGCAGTATTCTCTGATGAGGCGCTATTCGAACTACAACCATTGGAACGTATAGCCATTACGATTAACTATTTGAAGGCTCCAAAGGTTCCAACAGTGCACATGGGATCGCGCACAACCTCTTATGTTTATAAAGGAAAATCGAATACTAACACCAACTTTCAGCATGTTTTTCACGAAGATCATTGGTTTAATATCTCGGCAATCGATGTGCTTGACAGTAAAGCATCGAGTATAGCAATCTTAGGGAATAGCATTACTGATGGCAAAGGAAGTACTAACGATGCGCAAAACCGGTGGCCCGACTTCTTCTCAGCAGCCTTACACGTAGCTGAAAGCGAAAAGACAGGAGTGTTAAACCTTGGTATTGGCGACAATAGAGTGATGTCTGTTGGTCTGGGAGAGCCGGGAAAAGAACGCTTCGATAGGGATATTTTGGAACAACGAGGACTACGTGCCGTTATAATATTCGAAGCAATTAACGATATTGGTACGTCGAAGAACCCTGAAGAAACAGCCCGTCAGCTGATAGCAGCTTATCAAGAAATGATTAAAAAAGCCCATTTAAAAGGATTAAAGGTTTACATGGGAACGATAACACCATTTGAAGGATGTAAGGGTTATTATACCGAAGCACGCAACCAAGCACGCAAAGTGGTGAATAAATGGATAAGAACAACCCACGATATAGATGGATATATCGATTTTGATGCCCTGATGCGCAATCCTGAATCGCCTGAACAGTTGCGCAAAGAATGGCAGAGTGGCGACTGGTTGCACCCTAACCCTGATGGATATAAGGCGATGGGAGAATATGCTGCAAAGGTTATCATGGCTTTAGAACACGAAGCTGCCAGCAAAACAAATAGATAAATAGATGATATTTGTTGCGTTCGTCGAAGCTGAATAAACCATAAAAGGAGTGGAATTATTTCCGCTCCTTATCTTTATATAACTGATTTCTTAACATCATAAGTGCTATATAACACGCCTCTACGCTTTTAAATAGTTCGTAAAAACACTTTTTAAGCTATACATTCCTGCGGAAGTCGTCTATTCAGAGTATTCCTAACGTGTCTTTAACGAATTTTTATATACCCTTTAAAAAGTAATGAAAAAAATATATTATCTTTGCAAACGACTTTGCATTGACTGCAAATGAACCGTAAACAATACGAGTAAACAATATTATATATATAATAAATGAAAAAGTTTAGATTGGTGGACAACACACTGGGGTGGCTCGCTTTCTTGATAGCTGCCTTTGTTTATTGTTCCACAATAGAGCCAACGGCAAGCTTCTGGGACTGTCCCGAATTTATTACAACAGGCTATAAACTCGAAGTAGGGCACCCTCCTGGGGCACCATTCTTTGCACTTACGGCCAATCTTTTCTCACAATTTGCAAGTGATACAACCCAAGTGGCACGCATGGTAAACATGATGAGCGCGCTATTATCGGCAACTTGTATCATGTTTTTGTTCTGGACAATCTCCCATCTCGCCCGTAAACTTATCGTAAAGGACGGAGAAGACATCTCAATGGGTAAGATGATAGCCATTGAAGGAGCGGCTATGGTGGGCGCATTGATATACACTTTCAGCGACACATTCTGGTTCTCGGCTGTCGAAGGTGAGGTTTATGCCTACTCATCGGCTTTCACCGCTGTGGTGTTCTGGCTGATTTTGAAGTGGGAAGACAATGCCGATAAACCGCATGCAGACCGCTGGCTGGTGCTAATTGCCTACATGACAGGTCTTTCTATCGGCGTTCACTTGCTGAACTTGCTATGTATTCCTGCCATCGTTTTGGTTTATTACTACAAGCGCGTGCCCGATGCTAACCTCAAAGGCTCGCTCATTGCACTCGCTGTATCTATCGTTTTGGTGGCTGCTGTGCTCTATGGCGTCGTGCCAGGCATTATCACTGTGGGTGGATTCTTCGAACTTTTGTTCACCAATACATTCGGAATGCCTTTCAACACAGGTACCATTCTCTACATCTTACTACTCATCGGCAGCTTCGTTTGGGCAATTGCCGAAACATATAAAGATAGCAACAACCGCCGTCAGAATATTGCTTTCATTACTGCCTTCGGTCTTATCGGTATTCCGTTTGTAGGCTATGGCTGGTCAGCATTTATCGTTGGAGTTATTATTCTTACGGTTGTTTACTTTATTCTGAACTATAAACGTGGTAAAGAACTGCTTATTTCGGCACGCTTAAAGAACACGGCGTTGCTCTGTATGCTGATGATGATCATTGGATATGCATCGTATGCTGAAATCGTTATACGCTCAACGGCGAACCCTCCAATGGATCAGAACTCGCCAGAGGATATCTTTACGCTCGGCAACTACCTTGCACGCGACCAGTATGGCGACTCTCCGCTGCTCTACGGACAGGCATATACCAGTGAACCATCGGTTGCTGCAGACGGTAGACACTATGAGTTCAAACAGGGTAAACCTATCTATGAACGTAAAGAAAAGGCTTCGCCAAACGAACCAGATGCTTACTTCCTCGTAAGAAACAAGTCGTCAATGGTGTACGAACAGAATATGGTGTTCCCTCGTATGTGGGATAATGCACACGCACAAGACTACGAACAGATTATGGGAGGCATTGAAGGACACGACGTTAACGGCGTTAAGATGCCTACACAGCTCGAAAATATACGCTTCTTCCTATCTTATCAGTGCAACTTTATGTACTGGAGATACTTCATGTGGAACTTTGCTGGACGACAAAACGACTTGCAAGGCTATGGAGAACCTGAACATGGAAACTGGATTACAGGTATTTCCTTCATCGATAATATGCTTTATGGTGACCAAAACTTGCTACCTGATGAGCTGAAAGCAAATAAAGGACATAACGTTTTCTATTGTTTGCCACTCATACTCGGTCTGTTAGGCTTGTTCTGGCAGGCATGGAGAGGACGCAGAGGTATACAACAATTCTGGGTAGTGTTCTTCCTTTTCTTCATGACAGGACTTGCAATCGTGGTTTATTTGAACCAAACACCAGGCCAACCGCGTGAGCGTGACTATGCGTATGCAGGCTCGTTCTACGCTTATGCAATATGGTGTGGACTCGGAGTGCTTGCCATTTATGACTGGTTGAAGAAGCTAAAGCTGTCTGGAACAACGGCTGCTGCTATCGCATCGGTGGCTTCTATCATCGTACCAATACAGATGGCGTCGCAGACTTGGGACGATCATGACCGCTCAGGACGCTACACTTGCCGTGACTTTGGGCAGAATTACCTGAACTCTATGCAGGAAAAGGGCAACCCAATCGTGTTCACTAACGGTGATAACGATACCTTCCCATTGTGGTATAACCAAGATGTTGAAGGCGTACGTACCGATACTCGTGTCTGCAACCTATCTTATTTGCAAACCGATTGGTACATCGACCAGATGCGCAGACCTGCCTACACATCGCCAAGTGTACCAATCAAGTGGAACCGACTCGACTATATAAGCGGTACAAACGAGTACATTCCTGTGCAGCCAGAGCTGAAACAACAGGTGTTAGACCTATACAAGGAGAACCCTGCACAGGCACGACAACAGTTCGGTGCCGACCCATTCGAACTGAAGAATGTGCTGAAATACTGGGTACGTTCGCGCGACCCGCAGTTCCACTGCATACCTACCGACACGTTGTATATGACCATTGACAAGGCAGCAGTGCGCCGAAGTGGTATGATGATGCCTACTGATAGCATTCCAGACCGCATGGCTATCTCGCTCGTAGGTAAGGAAGGACTGATGAAGAACGACATTATGATGCTCGAAATGATTGCCAATTGCAACTGGACACGTCCGCTTTATGTGGCTATTACCGTAGGTAGCGACAACTTTATGAACCTTGGCGACAACTTCATACAGGAAGGATTGCTGAACCGTATCACGCCGTTCTATACCAAAAAAGGCGGTAGCTTCGACACAGAGAAGACATATAACCTCGTAATGAATAAGTTCCGATGGGGCGGAGTAGCCACAAAGGGAGTCTATCTTGACGAGACTGTGATGCGAATGTGCTATACTCACCGTCGCGAAATGGCACAGTTGGCAATGAATTTGATATTGGAAGGCAAGCGCGATAAGGCTTTGAAGGTTCTCCAAAAGGCTGAAAAGGAATTGCCAACCTATAACTTACCACTCTCATTCTCTTATATTAAAGGTGGTCCGATCATCGCTGATGCTTACGCAATGTTAGGCAATAAGGCTAAATCGGAGGCGATGTACAACGAGATGTGGAAGACTTCTGTACAGTACGTAAACTACTATTTGAGTCTTCCTGAACGTTTATTCAGCATGAATACAAGCTCTTGCGCTATGCATTTGCAGATACTTTATCAGTACGTTCAAGCCAATGAGAAGAACAATCCTAAGTGGGCGAACTCGCATAACGAAGAGCTTATGAGCTTGTTCAAGGCTTACGAAGCAAGAGGTGGAAAGGTATAATAAAGCTGTTTTTACAGATATTACAAGCTAAAAAGACGACGTTATGTGTGTAGGAACGTGATAGTTTCACGTTCCTCATGCTAAACTCGTAATGCAAGTGGTTGGCTTTTATCGTGTTATCGACACCGATTTTACATGCTTAATTGCTTGTGTTCTGTTGTTTTTACAACAGAAATAAAGAACAGGGAAGCGACTGTTACCCCATAAAACTCAATAAATTGTAGACCCGAACCCGTAGTTTGAGAAGGGCAAAGGCAAAGTTTGGCTTATGTTCATAGAACAACCCGCACGATGGTTGCGATGGCTTTACCCCCACGCATTGTGGCGAATGTCTCCCGAAGACCACTCCGTCTACCTGACATTCGATGATGGTCCCATACCCGAAGCTACGCCTTTTATTCTTGATACACTGGATAAATACGGTGCCAAAGCTACCTTTTTCATGGTTGGCGACAACGTTAGGAAGTATCCAGAGCTATACAAAGAGGTGGTGCAGCGAGGCCATTTGGTGGGCAATCACACCTATCATCACCTCGGTTCGTTCAAGCATTTCACCCTAACTTATGCGGTTGATGTAACTGAAGCAAACGCTCTTATCAAGTCAAAGTTCTTCCGTCCGCCGCACGGGTGGCTCCGTCACAGTGTTTATTGGTGGGTTAAAAAACATTATCGTGTTGTTATGTGGGACCTTGTAACCCGCGATTACTCGAAGTGGCTTACTGGAAAAGACGTGCTGAACAACGTTAAGAAGTACGCACGCAATGGTTCTATCATTACGTTTCACGATTCATTAAAGAGTATCGATAAGCTTCACTACGCTCTGCCGCGTGCTTTAGAGTGGCTGAAAAATGAAGGATATGAGTTTAAAATATTCAAGGAAGGAGATTAAAGTCGAGGCAGAACGTCTCGGCTTTTTTGCTTGTGGCATTGTTCCCGCTACGCCTGTAGACGACGAAACAGCCGCTGCCGTGCGCCATTGGATAAGCAAAGGCAGTCAGGCTACCATGGATTACATGGCGAACTACACCGAAAAGCGACTCAATCCCGACCTTCTTGTACCCGGAACAAAGTCTATTGTTTCGCTTGCCATGAATTATGCGCCTGCTCAAACCATGCCCGAAACCGAATATCAGTTGGCTGCTTACGCCTACGGACAAGATTATCACGATGTTATGAAAGCCAAGTTGCGCCAGCTTGCAGCCTTTATAAGCACACGTTTTGAGGGAGAAGGCACACACGAACAGGCTGAAAACAACCACGGAAGACCAACAAACAACCATGAAAAGCAGACGATAACCACCGAAAATTGCGACAACGATACTGCAAAACCTACAGGTGAAATCCGTGTTTTCGTTGATACGGCCCCCGTTCTTGAGCGTTATTGGGCGCAAAAGGCAGGCTTAGGGTGGATAGGAAAGAACCATCAGCTCATCATTCCTCGTGCTGGCTCAATGTTTTTCCTTGGCGAAATCTTCCTTCCATACGAGTTCGACAGCTACGATAGTCCTATGCCGAGCCGTTGTGGTAACTGCCGTCGCTGCATAGAAGCGTGTCCTACCTGTGCCATTACCGATGAATGGGACTTCGATAGCGAGCGTTGTTTGTCGTATCAGCTTATCGAAAACCGTGGCGAACTATCCGAAGAAGCCAAGCAAAGTATGGGTTCCACCATCTATGGCTGCGACCGTTGCCAAACAGCATGCCCTTGGAACAAGTTTGCAACTCCCAATACTACTCCCGAATTTCAACCCAAATCCGAGCTACTTGCTATGACAAAGGACGATTGGCACAACCTTACCATCGAACAATATCGCGCCCTTTTCAAAGGATCAGCCGTAAAACGTGTTAAGTTCGATGGTCTTAAACGCAACATATCTGCGAAAGAGTAGGGGACAACCCTACTTATTTCTTTTGCTCTTCGTAGTTTCAGAAGAAGTATAAACAATAGTTCTTTTTATGTCATGATGGGCTTTATAAAACGCAGAACGATAGGTTCTGTTAGAGAACGCCCGTATCGTTCTTCATCATTGAAAGTCTTTTCTCCGTCCATTATCATGGTTCTCAGCTCGATAACTACCCACTCTTCTCTATATGCGAAACATTTTAGTCTTTCATTTGCTATCCTCTCTAAAACTTTCAAAACCTCCATAAATATCCAATCCACCCACTTCCTTTTGTCAAAATAATTTCAAGTAAAAAGTAATTGTGTCTGTATTGCACGCCAAAAGCGGCTGTTTTACCGAGCAAAACAGCCGCTTTTGGCGTGCAATATAGGCACTTTTGCAATGCAAAACAACCCTATTTGTAATCCGTTGATAATTAGAAACTTATGTCGTATTGTGTGTTTCGTCTCCTCATGTATATTTCTTTACAAAATAAACCCCATGCTTGCGACGTCAATCATTGGTCAGATTAGTATCGAATCAATGATCTCTCGTCCTGCCTAACAGCCAAATAGCCCCATTGATAGGGTCGCCAAGCTTTGGCTTTTTATCGAAAAATAAAGTCCTGGCAAATAGCGGAACAACAACAGCATTCATAGCATCGTTAGGGTCTTGCCACAGTGTTATGAGTATATTATAAAGCGATCTGCCTGCAACTTGTACTATATCAACGTCTCCCGTAACGGTAGATATGAACTCACCGTCCTCTGGTGCCTCCTTATCGTACTGTACAAACATAATAGTTTTACTCATATCGATTTCCGATGGTATGTCTTTTATATCAACATTTGTAAGTTTTGACATTTCCTCTCTTACTGCACGCTCAACCTTAATAAAGTTAATCTCCAATTCTTTAACGTCTGCTTCGTAAGCGTAAGCAGCGATAAGAAACTCTCTTTTATCCCCAATCTTAATCTCATCTTTATGTTCAAAGTAGTTCGTATCGAAGAATGAGATTGTAAGAGCGCCGTTTTTAAGCTCTCCAGTAATAACTGCCTCGAAGCCACTTTCATATTCTTGAATGTTTGTAATGGTTATTTCGAGTCTCGCTCCACCCAGAGCACTGGGCTGAAAAGAATGAATTAAATTAGACCCGTCTACCTCTTTGCAAGTCAATTGTAAAGCAATGTATGGTTCAGGAGAGTAGTAAGCCGATATATTACAGACTTTCCCATCAACCTGTACGTTATCTTTTACAGCAAAAAGCCTCCCAGTTTGCATCACACGCGGTATTAGTTGATTCATAATTTTCTTCTTATCTTCACCATGAAAGATACAATTTAAACGTTCAGCATAGTTTGGTCTTCCTTCTAATTGGTTTATTCTCTTTTTTTCGTACATATTAAAAAAGTTTACAATGTTATGTTTATTTGTAACAAACAATGGTCGTAAAACAGGTCTTTGGTACACACAAAGATATATAAAAATATGCTTATAACCAATAATTTGTGTAAAAATAAAGATGTATAACCCTCCTCATTGTGCGGTGATTCTCCAATTTTATGTGTATAAATTCTTTATTTTTGTATGCGTGGATTAGTCCTTTTATTTCCTATTTTTTGTTTTAATTTACCATCATATTTATCCTATTATACCCTAATACGTTTCGTTTTATATATTAAATACTACGAAAACGTTTAGATATTTACTATTATTTACAACCATATCTATTTGTTTAAAGCGTTGAAAACGAGTGATATAAGATTTTCTACAGCCTTTGATTAGTTTAGATTTATGTTTGCAATGCATTGCAACACCAATATTATTGTTTACCTTTGTATCAGATTTAACAAAAAGGCTGCCGGGAGGCAATGAAAGAAATAGCGTTTAATAAGGTGAATAAGATGTTTCAGGAAGCATATATTGAGACCTTGCAGATAGACTGCAAGTGATGTAAACTCTCAATCAAACGTAACTAAACGTAAGGTGTACCAAAGGATAAACTCCTTTTATGGTACACTTTTTTTTATGTCGTTATTTGCGGTTTTCAATCTTTATGTCTATTTTTGCAGACCCAACCACGTTTAATAAGTGATGAAAACGCATAACCAACAAAAAACAAAAACCACAGTGCGGAGTTTGTGTTTGCTATTTCTTTTGGCAGTATTGCACTGCTCTACAGGAATGGCAGCTAATGAATACGAAGCTTTGGACCACTTAATAGAACAGCGATCAGCAATAACTTACAAGAAGTTATTGCGGATTGACGATATTCGTCAGCGCCTTTTTACCCCCCATCTTACCGACCATCAGCGTTACGAAATATGTATGGGACTATACAAAGAGTACGAAGCCTTTCGCTTTGACTCGGCTTTAGTCTATGCAGACCGTACCGTTATGTATGCTCAACGTTTGAAGGATACAAAGCTGTTTGCCGAAGCTCAGCTTAAGAAAGTGCATGTATACACGTTAGCAGCTCTCTTTGAGACGTCGCAACAAATACTGAATAGCATTGACATATCGACTCTTGACGACCATCTTAGACTTGCGTTTTACGATGAATGGTACCTACTAATGTCTTTAATGTCAGAGTATACTTACGGCACACAACTACATGCTACCTATGCTGCACAAGCTAAAAAGTATCGCGAACTCATCTTGAAAAGCCCAGAAAAAGATACTTATGCCTACATGAGAGCAGAGGTTGCGCAACTTAGCGAGCAGGGAAATAAAAAGAAAGCTATCGCTATGTTAGAAGCTTATCTGAAGCGTTGGAGAAAGCAAGACCATGAGTATGCCATGGTGTGTTACGACCTTTCGCAACTTTATGATAAGGTTGGTAATACTAAAAAAGAGAATTTTTACCTTATAGAAAGTGCGATGGGCGACCTTCGTTCGTCGGCAAAAGAGAACAATTCCTTACGACTTTTGTCAGTAATATTGTTTGAACAAGGCGACATTGAGCGTGCTTACGATTACCTGAACATATCTATTGAGGACGCAAATTTCTATGGAACACGTTTGCGTAACATACAAAATTCGCACATTTTACCCCGCATTTTCTCGGCTTATATGGTGCAACAGCATAGCCAACGTACCCTTATGAAGTGGCTTTTGATAGCTGTTAGCGTTGTAGCATTAGCTCTTGTGGTTGCAATCTTCCTTATTTTGCGTTATCTTAAGCGCTATAGGAAGATGAACAATCAGGTGTTTGTGATGAACGAACAACTGAACACTGCTGTAGAAGACCTTAGTAGCGTGAATGAACAAATATCAGAAACAAATAGAATAAAAGAGGAATACATCGCTCGTTTCCTTGAATTATGTTCTAATATAATCGACCAAGCAGACTCAGAACGCAAGACTTGCAACCGTTTGGCACGCGAAAAGCGCATGGAAGAGCTTTATGCGGAGTTGAAAAACACCGAATTTATCCAAGAAGCAACCAAAGAATACTACATCAATTTCGATACAGCTTTCTTGAACATCTACCCAAATTTTGTTACAGAAGTAAACCTTTTGTTGCGCAACGATTGCCAGATTGAGCCGAAAGGAGATGAACGTTTGACCACCGAACTGCGTATTTTGGCACTTATTCGCTTAGGAATTACCGACAATGCACGTATTTCTTCTATCCTGCGAGCCAGTCTAACAACTGTTTATACCTATCGTTCGAAGTTGAAAGCACGTGCTTTCGACCACAACGGATTCGAGAATGCAGTTAAGCAAATAGGGTAGTTCTTTTTGCTTTAGGATAGGGGTAACCATGTGGTAGCTGTTATTTTTAGAGACTTTATAGCGGTTCTGTAAAAACAAGAAATACGAAGTGATTTTGTAAAGAAAACACAAGTAAAAAACAAGCATATCGGTTTGGCATTGTAAAAGTGCCTGTTTTGCATCGCAAAACAGGCACTTTTGCTGTGCAATATAGGCGCTTTTGCATTGTCAAACAATGGGTATTGTAAAGCGTTGATAACTAAAATGTTATGCAAGATACCCTTTGACGAAAAATATTTACATTAGAAATGTGTTTTTAAAGGGGCTATATGACAAAAATGTGCTTAAAATCCTTGTAACTACCTAATAATCATTAT
>NZ_JABZSJ010000021.1:0-37209 GCF_015262605.1 Prevotella aurantiaca
GAAAGTCGGGGCTTTGTGCATAAAAAAGAGGATGTATCAATTTTGACACACCCTCTTTTTGATTTTAATCTATCTTGAATCAATTATTGAGGATAGTTGCCCAACAATAATAGCATTTTCATGTTACTTTCTCCCTTACTTTACCACCATTATAAAAGATATAATTACATTTCATAAAAACGTAATTACGTCTACTAAAACTGTAATTACAAATTCAAAAAAAGTAATTATAAATTCAAAAAACGTAATTACAATCTTCAAGAAAGTTTATTAGATTCATATAGCTCTTAATATCAGTTATTTATAATTATACAACAATAGAAAACATGAAATATATCTTTTCGTATTTCACATTATTGCAAAAGGCTACGTTTACCTGTTGATAATATTTTTATTGGCTCAAAACGGAAATGATGAGGCATTTCAGCACGGGACAATTTTTGTTTTAACCAAGCTTTTAAATCAGTTTCATTCAACGTAGCATCTGTTTCCAATTCTACCTGCGCACATAATACGTGACCAAAGCGAGCATCGGTAACAGCGTAAACTATTGCATCAGCAACTAAGGAATGAGTCTTCAACACTTTTTCTACATGTTCAGGATAAACATTTTCACCTCCACAAACAATCATTCTATCGGCTCTTCCTCGATGAAAGAAACGTCCGTCAGACAATTGGAACACTCGATCGCCTGTACTCTGCCAGCAGTTTTGTCGTCCTGTCATAGCCCAACGACATTTCACCCATAAAGTTCCAACACCTTCGGTATTTGTTTCACGCACTTCACATTGCATGCCTCTAATAGGTTTTCCTATTGAAACTTCATCACAATAAACAAGTTGTTCTGGTGTAGCAAGCATAAAAAAGCCCGCTTCAGATGTACCATAAAGATTGTAAAGTACAGGTCCGAGTCGTCCCAAAGTATATTTTGCCAACTTTACATCAAGTCTATCTCCTCCACTTATTATACATTTCAGAGAGCGCATACAAATTTCCGAATCTTCTATTTGCCATAGCCGAGCGAGCATTGCAGGTACCATAGGCATAACTTCAACTCGCTCGGTCGCTACTATCTTCAGAACTTTTTCTGCATCAAAATGGCGCAACAAACATATCTTTTTGCCCATTACAAGTGAGATTATCAAGGTGGCTAAGCCGAATCCATGATAAAAAGGAAGACCAATTAGCACACTCTGATAACTGTCTATATGTAAATCTCTTAACAGTGAGAAAAAAGGTGGAAGAAACTGAACAATACCTGTTTTTCGTGCAGCTTCTTTATAGTTACCGCTCGAGCCGCCCGTCATAACACTAATGTTTCCACCTCGTTTTATATACGGAAGAACAACATTATCGGTAAGTAATTGCTCTTTAATAGTTTCTAATAATGACTCGCAGGAAACCTGAGGACACGTTATATCAATGTTCTCTACTTGTAACAATTCTTTATCGTAGATAAAAAGCGCAAATGGACGACTCATTAATTGCAATAATTGTTCGTTTGAAAGGTCTGTATTCAGTAATTTTACGTTTACTCCTAAACGCGAAAGAGCTGGAAGAAGCAAAGCCGAAACAAGATGGTTGCGACAAAAAAGTGCTACATGTTGTCCACTTCTTAATTGATATTCATGGTAAAGAACATAAGATAACTTCTTTGCAAATGCATAAAAGTCTTGATAATCTATACGTTTATTATCACTTACTACCGCACATTCATGTG
The DNA here is from genome assembly GCF_015262605.1 of Prevotella aurantiaca. Classification (NCBI taxonomy): domain Bacteria; kingdom Pseudomonadati; phylum Bacteroidota; class Bacteroidia; order Bacteroidales; family Prevotellaceae; genus Prevotella; species Prevotella aurantiaca. The sequence goes on from NZ_JABZSJ010000021.1 coordinate 1,721, forward strand.
CATGATAACGAGCAGCAAAGCGCACAGCAGCCATCATTGTAATACCTTCGTGCAAAAAACAACGAAGCAAACGTATAAAACCACGGGGAGTTATAAGGTGTAAAGACCAAAGTGAACGAAAGAGAGATGATTTCATCGAACTGATTTTTGATAGAAAAAACGAATAATAGGAGCAAACACTAAAGCAATTGGTGCCGTTAAACGAGCCCACCAAGGTTGATAAGAAAAACGATTATTCATAGCTAACCGCAAAAGAATACATGCAGCCTCATCAGCCGAATAAGCAGGTAGGGAATGATAATTCTGATTAGCCATAGACATTTCTGTACGAACCAAAGGCAAATAGGCAACATGAACACCTATTCCTAACCGTTTCCATTCGCTTTCTGCTGTACGACACCAAATATTTGCTGCACATTTTGATGCATGATAAGCCGACCAACCTGGAGCTGGCGGATAAAGACTACTGACGGAAGATGTATAAACTAATTGTCCCTTAGATTGTTGTAAAGCAGGAAATAAAGCCAGTGCCAAAGCCACCATAGAACGATAATTCAAATCTATCGTACGATCGAAGTCATGAAGTCGTTCAGTGGCATCGGTAATCTTTCTATAAATAGATTTTCCTGCATTACAAAAGAGATAATCTACTGTGGGTAGGCCTTTCAAATCATGGCAGAGTTGGTCTAAATCTGCCCGATTACGTAAATCAATTGCACAATAAAAGGCTTGACAACCTATTGTCTTTGCTTCGTTGCACAATTCCAAAAGTTCTGTTTCACTACGAGCCACAAGATAAAGATTTGCCCCAACTTTTATTAATTGCTTTGCCAATGCAAAACCAATACCTTTTGATGCTCCTGTTATCACTATCCATCGCCCTCTAAAATAATGTTGTAATTGGTTTTCGTTAATATCAGGCTTGGGATAGAGTAAGGAAGTACATAGTTTCAAAATGACTTTCTTCATTCTTCATTTATATTTCCATTTGCAAACATACCTTTTATTCTCCGATTATACAAACTTTTGCAGTAGATTATGTATTAAAACAAAAGATTATGCTCTATCACTAATCTCTCTTTTGTGGGTGTCTATCGTAATACCATAGTTCTATACTATTAATAATATTTTGCCAAAGAATGTAACAACCAGGACCAACTGACGACAAAGGATTCAGATAAGAAAAGGCTATCCAAATGGCAAAAGTTGTATTCTTCTGTCCCAAAGCCTGCCCAGACTCAATTGTACTTTCGAAAAAGCGGCCAATAAATCTTCCTATAGCAAATTGTACCAAACAAAGCAGTAGTCCTAAAAGGGCAATATAAACAAGGAAAAGAACAGTAGTATTGGCATGTACTATATTTTTAACAGTGGTTCCTGTTACTATGGTGAGCGTGAAAGCCCAAAAGTAAAAGCCAAGATTGCGCACACTAACTATCCAATTATAAAGTGGTCGTAATATTTGCCAGTGTTTTGTAAAATAAGCTACCACCATTGGTGCAAGCAAAATAAGACAAACACGATTGAGAATAACAAGGAACGAATCTAAAAACCCTACATTCACACTTGGTTCTATCAGTGGAAAACAAGTAGGAATAAGAGCAGCACAAATAAAATTAGAAAGAAATGTATAAGTTGTCATATCTTCAATATTACCTCCTAATTTTTGTGTTACGATAGCAGCTGCCGATGCACAAGGACAAATAATACACGCTAATGAAGATTCCATAAGAATTAAGCTATTCCCTTGCAACTTAAAAAAGAGAATAAAACCCACAACAATAAGCACTAATAGAACTTGAAACAATCCTATCCAAAGATGCCATTGAACAGGAATAAGTTTACGAAAGTCTACTTTGCAGAAAGTTACGTAAAGCATTAAAAACATACAGATTGGCAACAGAAAACCAAATATCGGTTCAAAAACTTCCGATGCAGGAGATAGCAGGGGTATAAAAGCAAACAATAAATAAACAATAACACCCGTAGCAATAGCTACTGGTAACGTCCATTTTTTTAAAATACTTATCAGTCCCACCTTAAATTTTAGCTTGTATAAAATATGTTTTTTATGAATTCTTCTTCAAAAGTACGAATATTTTTAAAAAGAAACATCTATATTTGCAGAATAAATGAAGTAACAAAGGATAATAACACAATAAACTATTTCAATAATTATGGCATATAGCATTAGAGAATTATGGTATAACTTTGCATATACTAACAACATTTTTAAGATGAAAAGGATAACAAATTACAAGATGTTCTTCTTTTTTCTATTGCTAATATTTCCTACAATCGGAATAAATGCACAAGATGATAACAACTTTTCGCCCGATTGTCCAGGGGCAACCACAGGACCAAATATTATGCCTCAATGGAGTATTGATTGGGAAACAGGATTTTCACATGAATGGAATCGTAAAAATGGAGCACACGAACGCACATGGGTTATCAATACTTCAACTTTCAGAATGGGAGTTTCTCCTAATGCTGAAATTCGTCTCCAAATTGACGAAAGCGCAACTCGCACATCAACAAATAATTATATAGGCATCTCTACATTAGCCATTGGAACTAAAATAAAGATTACCGACAGCAAAGGATCTATTCCTAAAATTTCATTTTTAGGAACACTTCTTATACCTGGTAGTAGCCATTCTAATTATCTTCCACAGCATATAGGAATACAGACACATTTACTTTTCGAGAGCGAACTTAACGAATATTTCTCTTTAGGATACGACATCGGAACTGAATGGGACGGGGAAACAAATAACCCAAATATTTTCTTTGGAGCTTGTTTAAACTACCAAGCTACTAATAAACTTAGCTTCTTTATAGAAAGTTATAACTTATATAATTCACAGAAACAGGAAGATTGGGCAAAACCAGGACGTTCAAGCCATTTTAATTTTATGAGCGAAATTGGAGCTGCCTACATGGTTACACCATGATTTCAAGTTAATATGTATGGCGATATCAATTTTAATGAGCCGTCAAAATATGCCAATATAGGTTTAGGTATGGCATGGCTTATAAAGTAAAAGGAATTGGTTAATTAAAATCTTTAGGTAATATAACTAACTTAAGTTAGTATTACAAGTCATTCAGAAAATTATTTAACGTGAATTCGACATAAAAAGATTGTTTGAAAAATTATAATTACAAAATAAAAAAACGTAATTACAAATTTTTATTTTGTAATTACGTTTTCAGTGAAATATAATTATTCTTTTCTAATTAATAATATCGAAATCCACGCCTCCTATTTTACAAACGATTTTTTATTATCATATCCACGCCTTTTTAAGAACCTACTCCTCGACTTTCACTTTGTTTTTATACAAATCTTCAAGATTAATAGGTGCAACATCATCTTGTTTTTTCTTTTGTTTTGCAGGTTTGTCGTCAATTGGTAGTACTGGAGTTTTCTTCTTCTCATCAACCTTCGGTGTTGTTACAATCGGCTTTACAGGTTGAGAAACAATTGGTTTTTCAGTAATTATAGAATCCAATGGAATACTTGCAGCAATAGCACGTAGACTATCTTCTATTACCTTAGCACGTGCAATGCTATCAGCAGCCAATTTTTCGTCAATCTTAGCCTGACATCCCTTGCGCATATTTATTACTTGTACTAATCGAGCTTCTACATCGGTTGCAGTGCGGTGTCTACGGAAAAATTGTTCAGAAAGTACATAAGCATCTCGCGCTTTTTCCCACTCTGAAGCAAACATATAGCACAAGCCAAGTCGATAATATATTTCTCCCTTTTCATTATCATAACAAACTACAAGTGCTTGTTCATAAAAAGGAATAGCTAAGTTATATTCCTGCAAATGAAAATGGCTCTCAGCATTAGCAAAATAATATACCGACCTTTCGTTAGGAGCAAGCATATTAAGGCGCGGGGTTACTTCATCAAGATATTTTGTTGCATCTTTATATTCCCATTCATGGAAATAGCACAACCCTATATAAGCACGGAAACGATCATTTAGCTTGTATCTTTTATCCAATTGCTGGAAAATTAATAATGCTTCATGGTACTTTCCTGAATTAAAATAAGCTACTGCTTTATCTAATTGTACTGGGTCGGGATCTGAATTTTGTGCAGATATAGACAAAATTGATAAGCACATAACACATAAAAGGCAACACAGATGTTGTCTATACTTTAATAAGAAACAATTTTCGTATATATTATTGAAGCCAAACAATCTTCTTAATGTCCTCATCTCCATATCTTATAACATCTAAATCTATTAGCACAATACCCTTTTTATGGTTTTCGTGTGTGTCGCCCATAGCAGTTTCTATCTCTTTTAATTGCTCTACTAGTATTTGCAAGGGGAGCGATGTATTGAAATGTGCTAAACAATTCAAATATTTATCCGAAATAACACCAACAGGTTCAGTCCATTGTGGTTGCGTGAAAGTTATGTCAGCAAACACTGTTTTCAATCTTTTAAAAGCCTCTTTTAAATTCTTCTCTTGCTCGGTATTTGAACCAAGCGATATTGTTATCTCCATTTGGGTATTTATAATAGTCAATACATACTTCCGAAAATGCTTCTACACTCTCTGTACTAACAATATTGTAGCATTTGTTTAACCTTTCAGTCTACAAAATTACGTTATTCCTACATAAAGACACGATAAAGAGCACATTATTTATAAAAAATAACAATTGCAAATAAAAAACGCTGATACCCTTTTCTCGAACTCTTAACTTTTTATTATCTTTGTAGCCACATTATATATAGTACTATTTTTTGAATGAAAGAATTTGTTATATCGGAAGTCAAAGCCGAAACTGCCATACTTGTAGGCCTTATAACACAAGAACAGGACGAAGCTAAGACGAAAGAATACTTAGACGAATTGGAGTTCCTTGCTGATACGGCAGGGGCTGTTACTGTGAAACGCTTTACACAACGTGTCGGCGGACCAAACATGACAACCTATGTTGGTAAGGGAAAACTTGAAGAAATTAAAGAATACATTAAAGAAAAGGAAGACGAAGAAGAGCCTATTGGAATGGTAATCTTCGACGATGAATTGTCAGCTAAACAATTAAGAAATATTGAAAACGAACTTCAAGTAAAGATTCTCGATAGAACATCTCTTATTCTTGATATTTTTGCCATGCGTGCACAAACTGCTAATGCAAAAACACAGGTAGAATTAGCACAATATCGTTACATGTTACCACGTTTGCAACGACTTTGGACTCATCTTGAGCGACAAGGTGGAGGTTCTGGTTCCGGAGGTGGTAAAGGATCGGTAGGATTACGTGGTCCTGGTGAAACTCAATTAGAAATGGACCGCCGTATCATTCTACAACGTATGACTCTGCTAAAACAACGCTTGGCAGAGATTGACAAACAAAAAATAACACAAAGAAAGAATCGCGGACGCCTTATTCGTGTAGCATTAGTAGGTTATACTAACGTTGGTAAATCAACAATAATGAATATTCTTGCGAAAAGCGAAGTATTTGCGGAAAACAAATTATTTGCTACATTAGATACAACTGTGCGTAAGGTTGTATTGCAAAATCTTCCTTTTCTCTTGGCAGATACCGTTGGATTTATTCGTAAACTACCAACAGATTTGGTAGATTCATTTAAATCAACTCTTGATGAGGTAAGAGAAGCTGATCTTTTATTGCACATCGTAGATATTTCTCACCCAGATTTTGAAGAACAAATACAGGTGGTAACAGAAACTTTGAAAGATTTGGAGTGTGCAGAAAAGTCATCAATGATAATCTTCAATAAAATTGATAACTATACTTGGAAAGAGAAAGAAGAAGATGACTTGACCCCAATGAGCAAAGAAAACGTTTCGCTTGAAGAATTGAAACGCACGTGGATGGCTAAACTTCACGATGACTGCCTATTTATTTCTGCAAAGGAGAAAGAAAATATTGATGAGTTCAGAGATGTTTTATACAAAAAGGTAAAAGAACTTCACGTACAAAAATATCCTTACAACGACTTCTTATACTACACAGACGTAGAAGAAGGTGTGCAATAATATCACGTTTTATTCATTGTTTCAGAAAAAATATGGCATACAGATCATTAACCGATGAGGAGATATTTGCACTTGAGAACAACAACTGTTGGGCTGAAGATTGGAGCAAAATTGAAGTTGATGAAGATGGTTTCCAGCCTAAATTCCTACATCGTGTCATATTCTACGGAGAAATTCGACTCGGTGCATTCGAAAAGAATGTTGAAGTTTCAAAAGGTTTTTTCAAACATTCGGGTATCAATGATGCCACTTTAAGAAATGTAACCATAGGCAATAACTGCTTAATAGAGAAGATTGGCAACTATATTCACAATTACACAGTAGGAGATGATTGTCTCATTGCGAATGTTTCTGTTATGGAAACAACCGAAGGTGCAACCTATGGACAAGGTAATGTTATCTCAGTATTGAACGAAGCTGGCGACGGAAACATTATTATGTTCCCTGAATTAAGCAGTCAATTTGCTGCCCTTATGGTAAAACATTTTAAGGATAAAGACTTAAAAAATGCTATTCGCCGATTGGTTTCAGAAGAAATTGCACGTCTTACACCAGTAGTTAGTACTATAGGAAACAATGTTAAGATAGTAAATTCAAAGGAAATTACAAATACTATTATTCATAATGACTGCGAAATTTCGGGAGCAAGCAGACTTTGCGATTGCACTATTCTTAGCTCTGAACATGCAAATGTATATATTGGTACAGGGGTTATCTGTGAAAATTCTATCATTAGCGAAGGTTCAAGTATCATCAATAGTGCAAAAATACAAGATTGCTTTATAGGTGAAACTTGCCATATTACGAATGGATTTACAGCTTCGCAGAGTATTTTCTTTGCTAATTCTCACATGGCAAATGGTGAAGCTTGTGCAGCTTTTTGTGGTCCTTTCTCTGTTTCGCATCATAAAAGTACACTCCTTATTGGTGGAATGTATTCGTTCTATAATGCAGGCTCTGGCACAAACTTCTCTAACCACGCATATAAAATGGGACCATTGCATTATGGAACATTAGAAAGAGGTTGTAAAACTGCAAGTGGAAGTCATGTAGTTATGCCTGCAACAATAGGTTCTTTCTCTGTATGTTTTGGTAAAATAACAAATCATCCCAATACAGAAGCACTGCCTTTTTCATATATTATCGCTTACAATGATAAACCTTGCATAGTTCCTGGACGTAATATTGCAACAGTAGGACTTTATCGCGATATACGAAAGTGGCCCAAACGCGATTTACGCCCGCAGAGTTCGCAGAAGAGTATCATTAATTTCGAATGGTTATCACCTTTTACCATAAATGAAGTTGTTCGTGGAAAAAATATCTTAAAGACATTAAAGAAAACAAGTGGTGCTGCTTCTGACTACTATACATATAATGGTTTTTCCATAAAAGCGTCAAGTTTAAATAAAGGTATCCAACTTTACGACGTTGTACTCCATCTTTATATGGGTGAAATGCTGAAGAAAGCTAAACACTTGGGCATGATTTATGAACCATTAGAACAAGAATCATTCAATTCATGGAATGATTTAGGAGGCTTACTTCTACCTGATTTTGAAGAACAACGTATTCTTGAAGATATTAAAAATGGCTGTTTAGAAAATATGGAAGACGTAAATGAACGTTTCCAGAAAATACATTCTGAATATTACAGAAATGCTTGGAACTGGACACAATTTCTTATTTATCAGCACTACGGCACTAAAGATATTTCACAAACCATCGAAGCACAAATCGTAGACGATTATAACAATGCACTAAAAACGTGGATTGATGAAATACGTAAAGATGCAGAAAGAGAATATAATATGGGCGATGTTGATAAGGAAGTTTTGGAAGACTTCCTCGAAAAGCTCGAACAAGAAAACTATAATTTGATAACTAATTTATAAAACATAAATAATGCATTATGATTAAAAACCTTTCTTTTGGAAAAATAGGTTTGTCTTTGCTCTTACTTCTTAGTGTTGTAGGTATAAAAGCACAGATTCGTACCTATGAAAGCGTGCCTAACGACCCAATGAAGACACGCATTTACACCCTGAATAATGGGTTAAAAATTTACATTAGTGTAAATAATGAAAAACCACGTATTCAAACTTACATTGCTGTGCGCACTGGTAGTCGTAACGATCCTGCTGAAACAACAGGTTTAGCACACTATCTCGAACACATTATGTTTAAAGGGACAGAGAAGTTTGGTACTTCTAACTATCAGGCTGAGCTTCCTTATCTGAAACAAATTGAAAATCTTTACGAGGAATATCGACACATGACAGACCCTGCAAAGCGTAAGGTTTGGTATCATAAGATAGACTCTGTGTCTCAGATTGCAGCTCAATACAACATTCCTAATGAATACGACAAGCTCATGGCTGCTATCGGAAGTCAGGGAACTAATGCTTATACATCTAACGATGTTACTTGTTATGTAGAAAATATACCAAGCAACGAAATGGATTCATGGGCAAAAGTACAAGGCGATCGTTTCCAAAATATGGTTATTCGCGGTTTCCATACCGAACTCGAAGCTGTATATGAAGAATATAATATGGGCTTAACAAGCGATGGTAGAAAGTTATTTACAGCTTTGATGGCTAAACTTTTCCCTAACCACCCATACGGAACACAAACAACAATTGGTAGAGGCGAACATCTTAAGAATCCTTCTATCACAAACATTATGAGTTACTACCACCGCTATTATGTGCCAAACAACATTGCAATCTGTTTGTCTGGCGATCTTAATCCTGATGAAGCTGTGGCTACAATAGAAAAATATTTTGGTAGTTGGAAAAAAAGTGAAACTTTAAGTGCACCTCAATATGGTCCTCAACCCAAGTTTACGCAACCTGTTGATACAACTGTAGTTGGTTTGGAAGCAGAAACTGTATATTTGGGATGGAGAGCTGATAAAGGCAATTCTTTGCAATGCGATACATTAAACATTATAAGTGAATTATTAAGTAACAATCGCGCTGGTCTTTTCGACTTAGATTTGAATCAAACAATGAAAGTACAATCAGCTGGTGCTGGTTTTTCTGAATTAACCGACTACTCTATGTTCATTGCAGTAGGTAGTCCTAAAAAAGGACAATCTTTAGAAGAGGTACGTAATTTGTTGCTTGCTGAAATTGAAAAGCTTAAAAGAGGTGAATTTTCTGACGACTTATTACCTTCTGTTATCAACAACTACAAGCGTAGCTATTATAGAAGTCTTGACAACAACCAATTCCGAGCTAAGGCTTTTGTAGATGCCTTTATTAACAATGTTGATTGGAAACAGGAAGTTGGAAAACTTAACCGCATCTCAAAGATGACAAAAGCAGAAATTGTTAGCTTTGCTAATCGTTTCTTCACTAACGGATATGCAATTATAAACAAGGTTCAAGGACCTGATAATACTCTCCAAAAGGTAGATAAGCCAAAGATTACACCAATCCCAACAAATAACGACAAGCACTCTGATTTCTTACAAGAAATTGTAAACCATAAGGTAGAACCTATTAAACCAGTATTTGTTGATTTCAAGAAAGACCTTACTAAGGGTACAACAAAGAAAGGTTGGCCTATCATTTACAAACAAAATACATCGGACGACTTGTTTACACTCTACTTGCAGATTCCATTCGGTCAAGAAAGCGATATTTTGCCAACTTATGCAAAAATGTATATCGACTATCTTGGCACCGATAAGATGAGTAATGCACAGATTAAACAAGAGTTGTATAAACTTGCCTGCGATTATGATATCGGTCAGACCGATGACGAGACTTATTTCAAACTGACTGGCTTAAACGAAAATCTTCCAAAAGCATTAGCACTCATCAATCATGTTATTGAAAATGCAAAAGTTGATAAAGAAGCTTATGCTGCTGCAGTAGATTTGTTGATTAAATCACAAAAGGACGACAAAGCTGATCAAAAAGCAAACTTTAACGCTTTATACGATTATGGTAAGTATGGCTCTTACAATTCAACTCGCAATATTCTAAGCGAACAACAACTTAAGAGCATGGACCCACAAAAGTTATTGAATGTATTGAAAAACTTGAAGAACTACAAGCAAACAGTACTTTACTATGGTCCTTCTTCAATGAGTGAAATTGATAAACTCTTGAGTAAAACTTTTAAAACAAATAAGAAGTTCACGCCATTACCAAAAGAAAAGCGTTATACACTGCAGACAACACCTAAGAACGAAGTTATTATTGCGCCATATGATGCTAAAAATATCTACATGGTTCAATTCCATAACGAGAATAAAGAATGGAATCCTAACGATGCTGCAAAGATTTCACTCTTTAACGAATACTTTGGTGGTGGTATGAATGCTATTGTATTCCAAGAAATGCGCGAAGCTCGTGCCTTGGCTTACTCTGCAAATGCAAGCTATCATATGCCTGCTCGTTTGGGAGATAAGGAATATTTTAACACATACATTATCACACAGAATGACAAAATGATGGATTGTGTCACGCAATTCAACGAACTTCTTAACAATGTTCCAGTGCGCCAAGCTAACTTTGATTTGGCAAAACAGAACCTCTTGAAGAGTCTTGCTTCAACTCGTACAACTAAGTTCTCTATCCTTTCTGCTTATATGGATGCACTAAAGAAGGGTATGAATTGTACTTTGGCAGAGAAGATTTATTACGATTTACCAAGTGTAACCTTCGACGACATTATTAATTTCGAGAAGCAGAACATGGCAAATAAGACCTTCAAGTATCTTATCCTTGGTAATGAAAAGGAACTTGATATGAAGGCTTTAGAGAAGATTGCACCTATCAAGCGTGTAACGACAGAAGAAATCTTTGGTTACTAAACCAAAATAGTGCCTTGCATACAGAATTACATCTGTTTTGCGAGGCCGAAACAAAAACATTATTTAAACATTAATAGATACCTGACACCATGATTTGTAGAACAATAGAGTTTTACGCATAATGGTGTCAGGTTATTTTTTTTAACACTATGGCTGATTTTAAGTATGCCCCAATGTTTCAATTGGGAAAAGATCAAACAGAGTACAGATTAGTTTCTAAAGAAGGAATTACTGTCTCAAGCTTTGAAGGCAAAGAAATTGTAAAAGTTGCCCCCGAAGCATTAACTTTATTGGCACAAGAGGCTTTCCACGATTGTGAATTCTACCTCCGTCGCGAACATAACGAACAAGTTGCAGCTATCTTGAAAGACAAAGATGCTTCTGAAAACGACAAGTATGTAGCACTCCAGTTCCTTCGCAATGCTGAAACTGCAGCAAAGGGAGTATTACCTTTCTGCCAAGATACAGGAACTGCAATTATCCACGGCGAAAAAGGTCAGCAGATATGGACAGGTTTCGAGGACGAAGAAGCACTCTCTCTCGGTGTTTTCAATACATTTACTCAAGAAAACCTACGCTATTCTCAGAATGCTCCTCTGAATATGTTCGACGAAGTAAATACTAAATGCAATCTTCCTGCACAAATTGATATCGAAGCTACTGAAGGTGCTGAATATAAATTTGTAATGGTAGCAAAAGGTGGTGGTTCTGCCAACAAGACTTATTTCTATCCAAAGACCAAAGCTACCATTCAAAATGAAGGAACTCTTATTCCTTTCTTGGTAGAAAAAATGAAGAGTCTTGGAACAGCAGCTTGTCCACCCTACCATATTTGCTTTGTTATTGGTGGAACATCAGCCGAAAAGAACTTGCTCACAGTTAAACTTGGAAGTATCAAATACTACGATGCACTCCCAACAACAGGTGATGAAACTGGTCGTGCATTCCGCGATATCGAATTAGAAAAGAAATTACTCGAAGAAGCATACAAGATTGGACTTGGTGCACAATTTGGTGGTAAGTATCTTGCACACGACATTCGCATCATTCGTCTACCACGTCATGGTGCTAGTGTACCTATCGGTATGGGTGTTTCTTGCTCTGCCGACCGTAACATAAAGGGTAAAATCAATAAAGATGGTATCTGGTTGGAAAAGATGGATACCAATCCTGGAGAACTCATTCCTGAAGAATATCGCAAACCAGGTGAAGGAACTAAAGGAATAGAAATAGATTTGGATAAAGGTATTGATGCTGTTCGTGCGGAACTTACCAAGCATCCTGTTTCTACTCGTGTAAGTCTGAAGGGAACTATTATTGTAGCACGCGATATTGCGCACGCAAAACTAAAGGCACGCCTAGATGCTGGAGAAGTGTTACCACAATATTTCAAAGATTATCCTGTGCTTTACGCTGGTCCAGCTAAAACTCCAAATGGTTTACCTTGCGGTTCTATGGGCCCTACTACAGCTAACCGAATGGATACTTATGTTGATGAATTCCAAGCTAATGGTGCTTCGCTCGTAATGATTGCCAAAGGTAATCGTACACAAGAAGTTACCGATGCTTGTAAAAAGCATGGCGGTTTCTATCTCGGAACTATCGGTGGTGTTGCTGCAGTTCTTTCACAAAGCAGTATTAAGAGTATAGAATGTGTGGAATATCCAGAACTGGGTATGGAAGCAGTTTATAAGATTACAGTTGAAGACTTCCCTGCATTTATTCTTGTTGACGATAAAGGCAACGACTTTTTCAAGCAATTAAAGCCTTGGACAGGTTGCCCTAAGAAATAATTTTTTAAAATAAGCGGATATATCAAAAAGACTCTGCTTGATATATCCGCTTTTATATTTTATTGCAGAGGTTGCATTTATTTCTTGCCTAATAAAAGAATCTAACACATCTATGAGCTGGATTAACCGTTTTGCTTGAACTTTTGAACAGCATAAGTTTGATATAAAAATTTGCTTGAAAATTTATAATAAGAAAATTCAAAATTATAATTATAAATTTTAAAATTATAATAAGAAAATCCTGAAGTTCTTATTATAATTTTTGAAAACCCAATTTTATTCTTTCGATAGGATATTTCTTCTCATCTAAATTCTCACGTTACAACCATCTAATTCAAATATATTGAGGAAAGAAAAAGTAAAAAGAAATTTACAACCATCTATATTATTTATGAAAATATCATGGGTTGATATCAAAGCAAATGACTACATTTGCAGTTTTGTTCAGCAGTTTGACAACATACAACAGAGAGATGATGATGGTATTTAGAAAATTATCAGAAAATGAAATATTAGAAAGGATAGAACAAAGAAAAATGGAAATAAGGAATTTAGAAAAGTTACCTCCATTAGATAAATTCTATCTATCTTTCATTTCTAAATATGAAGGTATAGAAATTACGCCTGATATTGAGATATTTGAGTACGAGAAAGCATTGAATGAGAATCGCTATATGGCAACTAATTATGAAATCATTAGTAAAAAGGTATGGATAATTGGTGCATCTGGACAAGGCGATGGATGGTTCATAAATAAAGAAAATAATTTTGTTTTATTTTATGATCATGAACAAGGTGAGTATTCAGATATGAACCAATTTACCTGCTTCAATATTCCATTTTATTCTTTCTTACAGATGGCTTTTTTATATCAAGACTTAGAAAAATTGTTAGACAACCAAGAATATGAAGATAAGACTCTGATTGCCAAGTTTTCTGAAGAAATAAATTCCATACACGCAGATTTATATAAAATCTACCCTTATAATTATTTCTGAAAAGAATATACGCTAAATAATGAATAAAATAATTATTAACGCAGGAGAAATATTCTCTATACCTCTATTCACGCCTAAAGATGACTGGAAATTAAAAACAAAGTTGTCGGATAAAGATTTAGATAAAACTTCGCATTTGGTAGAGTTATAAAAACAAGTTCTTCTATTTTAGTTAAAATTTTTAATAAAATAGGTTCAGCTAACACTAATATCCATGAAATAGAAAGTTCTGGGATAATGTTTTCTCCATTACAGATTTTTTAGGATGGAGTCATTAAAAAAAGATGGAGAGTAATAGGAAAAACCGAAAATTACGATAAATATATTCACTCAAAGTATCAAAATCTAAAAATGGTATTTGGTATTGATGGAGATTTCCGCTTGAGAAATTTCAATACTCAAGAAGAGCTTCCTATTATAAGAGAGGAATTTAAACAATATGAATTTTCAACAGTTTGGTTTCCAATTGATTTAGAAAATAGAATATTGCAACATAATAAAAAGAATGTTCTTGAGAAATTCAACTCTATCTGAACATATTGCTCACCTTTACATACAGCTCGTGAATAGAAGCAATCTCTGAATAGTTCTATTTTTCGACCTATAATTCGCTTTTATTTATTAACTTTGCAATCTAAAGACTTTTGTACAGACAACAAGGTTTAATTGAAGACGCTCAACGTTTTAAGCAACAAGGGGAAGAAATGGATTTTTCGGAAGTTATAGGACAAGAAGAGGTAAAGCAACGACTGCTGAAAATGGCAACGGACAAACATGTTCCGCATGCCTTACTCTTTTGTGGACCTTATGGATCAGGAAAAATGGCATTAGCCATGGCATTTGCAAGTTATCTTCTCGAAACATCTTCAACATCGCCTGAAAATACGAAAGCAATGCTTAAGAAATGGGAACATCCCGATCTTCACTTTACTTACCCTACAATAAAGTTGCCGAATACAAGCTCTGAATATCAGCCAGTAAGTAATGATTTTGCTAAGGAATGGCGCAAAATGATAATGGAAGGAACCTATTTCAACATTCGTAAATGGATGAATGAAATGGGAGCGACAACACAGCAAGCTATTATTACCGGTGCAGAAAGCGACAGCATTTCAAGACAACTTGCACTGAAATCAAGTCAAGGTGGCTATAAAATTTCTATTATATGGCTACCCGAACGAATGAACCTGACTTCGGCAAACAAGATTCTAAAACTTTTAGAAGAACCAACAGAAGGAACTGTATTCCTAATGGTAAGCGAAGAACCCGAAAAACTTTTGGCTACAATTGTCAGCCGAACACAACGTATTGACGTAAAACGCATAGACGATGCTGATATTGAAAAAGCATTGATTGAACAACGTGGTTTGGACGAAGACATTGCTCATCGTATTGCAAGACGTGCAAGAGGTAGTTGGCTGCATGCAATAGAAGAATTAAGTAGCGACAATGAATCAAAAGAATTCCTACAACTCTTTCAGCAACTTATGCGTTCGTGCTATATGCGCGATATCAAAGCATTAAAACAATGGAGCGAATCAGTAGCAACATTTGGTAGAGAGAAAGAAAGACGTATGCTGGTTTACTTTCAACAACAAGTAAGAGAAAATTTCATGTTCAATTTCCGCAACCCAGAACTTGTATACATGTCGTTGGAAGAAGAAAACTTTGCCAAAAATTTCTCGCGTTTCATTAACGAAAAAAACATAATAGAAATAAACGAACTATTTGAAAGATGTCACAGAGATATAGGGCAAAATGCCAATGGAAAAGTCGTATTCTACGATATGGCATTGAAAATGATAGTTCTAATTCTAAGAAAATAATATTCGTACATTTCAAACAATATATATACCCTTGTGGAAATACCAAAAAAGGTTTTCAAAAAAGCAAGGTCTCAAAATTAAACAATGAACTATAAAGATATGAAATTTAAGATGTGGACAGGCTGCGACCGCGGTTTGTGCCATCAAGCATGTGGACGTTCTGACAAACAGTTGAATACTTTCGACTGGTTAGAAGATATTCCTGGCAATACAGATACAACCGACCTTGTAGAAGTGCAATTTAAAAACACACGCAAGGGATATTACCACAATGTTAACAATATAGACTTGCATAAAGGAGATATTGTTGCAGTGGAAGCAAATCCTGGACACGATATCGGAGTAGTTACACTTACAGGAAGGTTGGTGAAACTACAGCTGAAAAAAGCTTGCGGTATTAAATCGCCAGAAGACATTAAGCGTGTTTACAGAATTGCAAGAGAGGTTGACATGGAAAAATACAAGGAAGCCAAAGCAAGAGAACACAGCACGATGATAGAAAGTAGGCAAATAGCTAAAAACTTGAATCTGCAAATGAAAATAGGTGATGTGGAATATCAAGGAGATG
Source organism: Prevotella aurantiaca (assembly GCF_015262605.1). NCBI lineage: Bacteria > Pseudomonadati > Bacteroidota > Bacteroidia > Bacteroidales > Prevotellaceae > Prevotella > Prevotella aurantiaca. The sequence continues at coordinate 17,782 of NZ_JABZSJ010000021.1, forward strand.
GTAATAAAGCCATTTTCTACTATATTGCTGATGAACGTGTAGACTTTAGACAACTTATTAAAGACCTTGCAGCAGCTTTCCATGTACGTATTGAAATGAAGCAAATAGGTGCCAGACAAGAAGCTGGACGTATTGGCGGAACTGGTCCTTGCGGTAGAGAACTTTGTTGTGCAACATGGATGAAAAACTTTTCAAGTGTTTCTACTAATGCGGCACGATGCCAAGATATATCACTTAATCCCACAAAGTTAGCTGGTATGTGTGCTAAGTTGAAATGCTGTCTCAACTATGAGGTAGACGAATATATGGAAGCAAGCCGCAGACTCCCAGGAAAAGATGTTCATTTACATACAATGGATGCAGAATATTTCTTATTCAAGACTGATATTCTAAATGGTCTATGTACATATTCTACCGATAAGAATTTGGCAGTAAACCTTGAAACTATTTCTGTAAAACGTGCTAAGGAAATTATAGAAATGAATCGTAAAGGTGAAAAACCATTGTCGCTGTTGAACAACGGACAAGCAAAACCAGCAAAGAAACCTATTGACTTGTTGGCTGAAGCAGACCTTAGTCGTTTCGATAAAGAAAAAACAGGTAAAAAGAATAATCGTAGAAACAATAAAAAGAACGGACAGCCTCGTAATCAAGAGAATAAACAGCAAGGAGCAAGTTCAAACGAACAGAATAAGCAGCAACGTCAGCACAGAAATGGGAAGTTTGGTAAGCGTCCATCACATCAAGGCAATCAGCAACCTAAAACATCTAACAACAACGAAAATGAATAGGAAGCTACTTTCCTTTTCGCATATCATTACATTATTTATCGTTGTCATAATAGTGACAGCGTGTAATGATGCTCGTACATACGACAGCTATAAATCTTTGCCAAGTGATGGATGGAAACGAAACGACACGGTAATGTTCAACATTCCTTGCCAAGAGGAAGGAATGTATAATATGGACTTAGGGATTAGGGCATTCCAAAGCTATCCATATAAAAGTATTACGCTCATCATAGAACGCACCATAATACATAAACAAAAAAAGAAACAAACAAGTAATAGTTACCAGGATACTGTAATCTGTAACATCATAAATGATGATGGTAGGTTAGTTGGGAAACGAGGTATTACAACAAGTGAAATTGAACAACGCATTGCCCTTTTCCCCTTACAAAACCACGATTCTCTTCATGTTTCTGTGCGCCATATCATGAGCAAGGAGCAACTACCAGGAATAAGTGATGTGGGAATACAAATTGTAAAACGGAAATAAATGGAATATATGAAGAGTAAACAACTTTATTATATAAAGGTAGAACTGACATAACTCTTCTAAAAAGGCGTTAAAATCATAGATTATTCTATATTTCTTTGCTCAACTCGTTGATTTTATGTAAATTTGTCCATCCTAATGTCAATCAACCTTACAGATGAGACAACTGAAAATCACCCAGTCGATTACAAATCGAGAAAGTACGGCACTCGAGAAATATCTTCAAGATATAAGCCACGAAGATCTTGTGAGCTTAGACGAGGAGATTGAGTTAGCACGGAAGATTAGAGAAGGCGACACGAAAGCTCTTGAAAAATTGACGAAAGCCAATTTACGATTTGTCGTCTCAGTAGCAAAGCAGTATCAGAATCAAGGCTTATCCTTATCCGATCTTATCAACGAAGGAAATTTGGGACTGATAAAGGCTGCCAAGAAATACGATGAGACAAGGGGATTTAAGTTTATTTCGTATGCTGTATGGTGGATTCGACAAAGCATTATGCAAGCAATTTCTGAACAAAGTAGACTGGTTCGTGTACCAATGAATCAAATGGGTTCAATACATAAACTGCGTAAAATTGTTCAACAGTTCGAACAAGAACATCAACGTTTACCAAGTATTGATGAAATGACTGAACAGGTGGATTTACCTAAAGAGAAAATAATGGAATTAATGTCCATGATTACGAAAAAAGTATCAATGGACGCTCCCATTACTTCAAACGAAGAAGGTAATTTACTTGATATTTTACCCAACAAGAATTCTCCATCTGCTGACGAAAAATTGTTGGAAGAAGGACTTAAAAAAGAGATTGAGCGAGCATTAGTAGCATTACCTGAGCGCGAGCAAATCATTCTTCGAGGATATTTTGGTATTAATCAACGAGAAATGTCTCTTGAAGAGATTGGCGAACAAACAGGACTGACACGTGAGCGCGTGAGACAACTAAAAGAAAAGGCTATAAAACGTTTGCGCCACAATGCGAAAAGCAACTCGTTAAAAGGATATTTAGGAAAATAAAAACAGAGAATATGAAATACTACAAATTTGTTTTAATAGCAGTAATGCTATTGGGTCTTACAACTACCATAATAGCAAAAGACTCTTACAAAGCAGCAAAAGTCTATATGTTCGGCTTTTCAGCATCGTTCAATGACTCTACTGTATACTTCACCGATATACAAGCTGTGGATGCTTTCATTGAAAATAACCGAGCGCATTTCTTGGTAAACAGAGAAGAATATTCATACCAACTTCGCTATTATATGGAAAGTCTGCCAAAAAGCAACTATCCAACTTGTCTAGTTGTATATGCTTTAACTCAAAAACAAGCTATGAAAAAGTATTTACAACTACAAGAGAAGTACACAAAAAAGGCTAAACAAAAGTTTATTATCAATTCAATTCCATCATCACAATTTAGTTTTAAAACAGTACTACCCGATGAATTGAGAAAGGATTTAATACGACAACAAGCTGCAACATAGATCGAAAAATAAGGTAAGCTGTAAATAAGATGCAAACATACAACTTTAAAATAGCAGAACTAAATATCCGCATTATCTTTGCCGAAAGCAAAAAAAACAGCATAAAATTATTGCCTTCGTTTGCACCATTTAGCACGGAAGAATGTGATGGAGAATTATTTTTTCAGCTGACTGTTTACGACCAATTATCAATAGTTCCCAAAGAAGAAAGAAAACGCATACGTAATTTTGATACGGGAAACGGCGATACAATTGTCGATAAATTAGAAAATGGCGGCTACCAATATATTATTAAGGATATAACTGGTGCTGATTGCTGTTTGCTTATCACTAATAAAGACTTTTCAGACTGCCGTTGTGCACTTAATGGTAACTACAATATGCGTAGCTTTGGACTGAATAATGCTCTCATGTTGATATATGCTTTTGCTGGTGCATACAAGCAAACTCTATTGATACATGCTTCATTAGTTCGTAACAATAACTTTGGTTATGCATTCATAGCAAAGAGCGGTACCGGGAAATCTACGCAAGTAAGTATGTGGCTAAGACACATTGAGGGTTCTGACCTTATGAACGATGACAATCCCATCATTCGAAATATTGACAATGAGTTTTGGATTTTCGGTAGTCCATGGAGTGGAAAAACTCCTTGTTATAGGAACGTGAAAGCTAGATTAGGTGCTATTACGCGCATAGATCGTGCTACTACCAATTCTGTAGACAAGCTCCCCCCTATTCAAGCATTCGCTTCGTTGCTTCCATCATGCTCGAGTATGAAATGGGATTCTGATATTTATAATGCAGTTTGCGACACCATAACAAAGATTGTAGAAACAACAGGAATCTACACATTGCATTGTTTGCCTAACAAAGAGGCAGCTGAAGTGTGTTGTAAGGCTATAAGCAAAGTATAATGATGCCCACAAATAGTACAGAAACAACCAAAATTCAATTTGAGAATGCTGTTTTCTTACCAGAGATAGTAAGAATGCTGAACGAGGGACACACTGTGACACTTACTTTACGAGGCTATTCTATGCGCCCTTTCTTAGAAAATTGCCGTGACAAAGCCTTGTTTATAAAGCCTTCTAGGATTAATGTTGGTGATCCTGTTTTGGCAGAAATAGCTCCTAAACACTTTGTGTTACATCGCATTATTGCTATTGATGGAGAGGCTATTACTTTATTAGGAGATGGTAATCTTACTCCAGAATATTGTCAAAAGAAAGATATTGTAGGTGCTGTTATTGGTTTCTATAGAAAGGGACGAACGACCTTAGACCGTACAGATGGTAGAAAATGGCGCTATTATAGCTATATATGGACAGGTTTAAGACCTATACGACGCTATCTACTGGGTGTTTATCGAAAAATATGGATTCCACTTTTCGGAGTCATTTAAATAGGATAATAAATAAAAACTATAAGAAATGAAAACAAAAATAGGTTTCAACCTTCGCCAAGTTTGTGGCGAAAATATTATAGTAGCTGAAGGCGAAGAGAATATAGATTTCAGTAATATCATCTCAATGAATGAAAGTTCGGCTTTTCTTTGGAAGGAAGCGCAAAAGATGGGAAGTTTTACCATAGCAGATTTGGTACATATTCTTACAAACGAATACGAGGTAGACCAAGCTACAGCAACTGCTGATGTTACAAAACTAACAGCTCAATGGGGAGCTTCTGGAATTCTTGAAGGTGATGATATACCTGTGCTTGAAGTAGAAGATACATCTACGGAACTTTCAGAAACACCTACTACTGTAAACGAAACAACTGAAAAGACGGAAAAAAAAGGATTCTTTAAGAAACTATTTAGCTAAAGAAGATATTAAAAAGGAGACATTCAATTTCTGATATGCCTCCTTTTTTATTTTATCCTCTTATATATAATATGGTGGGAAAATTGATTTTAGGGAAGGATTTCCTTTAAAGGAATCATAACAAACTCTCGTTCTTCCATTAGAGGATGTGGCACCTTAAAGTCAGGCTCATTTATTTTAAAATCATCAATCATCAATATATCAATATCAATAATACGATCTTGATATTTTCGATTAACGGTTTTATGAGCACGTCCCATTTCTTTCTCAATCGCATGTGTGGCTTCTAATAGCTGACGAGGTGCAAGCTTTGTATTTATACATACACAAGCATTTATAAATTTATTAGGACTTTCAAATCCCCAAGGCTCAGTTTCAAGGAAAGATGACTTTCTAATTACCTCTCCTACCCTATTCTCTATTAGGGAAATAGCTTCGTTTAAGATTGCCTTTCGATTGCCAAGGTTAGACCCTAACCCTAGATACACAGTGTGCTGCATCTTTGTTTGCCTTTTCTAAATCCTTTATATACTGAACTAATCGTTCAGAATAAGCAATGCATCTCCAAAGCAACCAAACTTATAACCTGCTTTAACAGCCTTGTCATAAGCTTCCATTATAAGGTCATAGCCACCAAACGCTGCTGTTTCCATCAATAAAGTTGAATACGGATGATAGAAATTAACGAGCATAGAGTCAGCCAAGCCAAAATCATAAGGTGGGAAGATAAACTTATTTGTCCAACCATCATATTCCTTCAGCATACCATCTGTACCGACAGCAGTTTCAGTTGCTTTCACAACACTTGCTCCTACGGCACATACACGATGATTTGCAGCTTTCGTCTCATTCACTAACTTACAAGCCTCAGCAGAGATATGCATCTCTTCAGAATCCATTTTATGCTTTGTAAGGTCTTCCACCTCAATATCGTGGAAGTTGCCCAATCCACAATGTAAGGTTATAAAAGCAGCATGAATACCTTTTATTTCCATCATCTTCATAAGGTGTTCAGAGAAGTGAAGGTTAGTTCCAGGTGCAGTAACAGCACCTTCATGCTTGGCAAAGACCGTCTGGAAGTTTTCTAAATCATCTGCATCAGCATGCGCAAAGTCTTCGTTCGCAGCTTTTGGACGATTATCAATAATATAACGAGGTAACGGAGCCTCACCTAAAGCATATAGTTCACGCTTAAATTCTTCATGCGAACAATCGTAAAGGAAGCGAAGCGTACGTCCACGCGACGTAGTATTATCAATCACTTCAGCTACCATAGAACCCGATTCATCAAAGAAGAGTTTATTACCAATACGTATCTTACGAGCAGGTTCTACCAAAACGTCCCATAAGCGCATCTCTTGGTTCAATTCTCGCAATAGAAATACCTCTATTTTAGCATCGGTTTTCTCCTTCGTTCCATATAGACGAGCTGGAAAAACCTTAGTATCATTGAAAATAAAGGTGTCACCTTCATCAAAATAATCCACTACATCTTTAAAATGGATATAGTCTTCTTCGGTAGGTTCTCCCTTTATCTTATCGTTGTTATACATCTCTATCGTTTCCGATTTCTTATGCACAACCATTAAACGGGCTTCGTCTCTACGCGTTACTTTGAATATTTGACTCGTTCCATCAGCACGATTTAACACACGTTCCGATGAATGTGGATACAAAGCTACCTGCTCGTTAGGCAGATTGAACTTAAATTGCGAAAGCTTCATTTATTTGTAATTTCTATATTCTGTTGGTTCAACCATTCATTGAAATGGTCGTAATTTATACATTCTTCTACTTTTATATCGCCGACCTGGGTACGTCGGAGTGCCACCAAATAGGCGCCACTATTAACAGCACGTCCTAAATCTCGTGCCAATGCGCGTATGTAGGTTCCTTTGCCACAAACAACTCGCAATGTGAGTTGCATCTTATCAGCATCAAAGTGGATAATTTCAATTTCATCAATCCTAATTTTTTTAGGCTTCAAAACAACGTCTTCTCCTTTTCTTCGATAGTCAAAAGCACGTTGTCCATTCACTTTTACTGCACTGTAAGTAGGTGGTACCTGCTCAATATCACCGATAAACTGCTTCAAAGCCGTTTCTATCATCTCTGTTGTGATATGTTCAGTGGGGAAAGTTTCGTTTTCCTCGTGTTCCATATCGTAACTTGGTGTGGTCGCTCCCAACTGTATTGTGGCAACATACTCTTTTGTATGTGTTTGCAAAGTTTCTATTTGCTTTGTCTTTTTCCCAGTTGCAAGAATGAGAACACCAGTAGCCAATGGATCGAGAGTACCTGCATGGCCAATCTTTACACGCCCTCCCTGAGCTTGAGAACACAGATATCGCACATGCGCCAAAGCCTTAAAGCTTGTTATTCCATATGGTTTGTCGATGGGAATTATAACACCTTCCTTGAAATTCATACGTTTCTGTCTGAAAGGATAATCGTTAATCAACCATATTCAGCGACACCCCAGAGAGCAACATCGCTAAAAGTATAACACCAACAATGATGCGATACCAGCCAAAAGCTTTAAAACCATATTTCGTAAGGAAGCTTACAAACCATTTCATGGCAAATATAGCAACCACAAAAGATACCAGACAACCAACACCTAACAAGAAAAGGTTGTCGCTTGTAGCCCAATTTACGTCGCCTTTCATCATATCATACACATCAAGAATGGTTGCACCAGCCATCGTTGGTACGGCAAGGAAGAACGAAAACTCTGCTGCTTTCTGGCGCGTAAGCTTATTTGCCATACCACCAACAATGGTAGACATGGAACGACTCATACCTGGTATAACCGAAAGACATTGAAACAAACCAATAAGAAACGCACGTTTAGGCGTTATTTCGTTCTCTTCTTTACCCTTATTAAAGAGATTATCGCAGAAAAGCATAAAGATTCCACCTACCACAAGTGTTATAGCTACCACCCAAATAGAGTCTAACAGCCAGTCGAGCAAACCACTTTTCTTCGCAGCTAGGCCTACAACAACAGCTGGTAGCACACCAATTATGAGCAATCCATACAGTTTCCACATCTCAGGCTTAAAAGAAAAGAACTTCTTCCAATACAAACAGACTACTGAAAGAATAGCTCCAAACTGTATGATGAACGTAAAGGCATGAACAAAAGGATTTCCCTGCTCTACGCCCAACAAGTGTTGAGTTATTATCATGTGGCCTGTTGAAGACACAGGTAGAAACTCTGTTAAGCCTTCAACAATGGCGATAATAATCGTTTGAATTAAGTCCATTATTCTTCTGTTTCGTCTTTATGCTTTGGTTGATACATAATGGCGCCGATAATAGAAACAAATCCTATGAAAGTAACTACCGGAGCGACCTTTATTCGCATTGCGCTGAATATTTCAGGATTATATTGTGTCTCTGTAGAACCGCTTCCACTCATCAATATAAATCCAAGCACTACGATGGCAACACTGATAGCCAACAATATGAAATTGATTTTGCTAAATGCTAAATTCTTTTTATTCATTTCGTTATTAATTATGAAATGCCACCTCTTTATTTCACAGCAACATTCCTAAAGATACCTTATGTTTTAGATTTTATAGAGCGAACTTGCTTTCATTCGCAAGAATTTATTCACCGAAAGCCATGAACAGAAGAAGGTAATGATTATGCCAAACGCCAGCATAATGGCTCCCGTAATCAGCAATACATTTACATCCAACACCACAGCAATCTCTGGATCATAGTTATATAATAGGTACATGCCGGATCCAAGCACAACGATAGCAATTAATGCAGATATAAAACCCTGCAAAACAGCTGTGCGTAGGAATGGCATTCGTATGAAGTTCCACGATGCTCCAACAAGTTTCATGGTGTGAATGGTGAATCGACGAGCATACATGCTCAAACGTATGGTGTTGTTAATAAGCGAGAAAGACACGACAGTCAGTAAGGCTGCAATAATCAAAAGCACTATACTTATCTTACCCAACGTTCGGTTTACACTTTCCACCAAGTCTTTTCGGTAGGTAACATCGCTGACACCTTTAAAGGTTTTCAATTGTGCTGCTATCTCTTTGATAGAGTCATTGTTTGCATAATTAGCCTTTAATTGCACCTCTATTTCCGCGGTGAATGGGTTTTCACCAACAAATTCAGCAGGATTAGCCCCCAATTCGCGTGTTCCTTCTTTCAAAGCTTCTTCCTTACTAATAAAGTTTAAGTTACTGATATAGTGCAATTGGTCTACTCGTTCGCAAAGTGTAGCACTCTCTTCATTGCTCATATCAGGTTGAAGAATCATCGTTATTGTCAGATTTTCTTTTACAAACTGACTGAGGTTGCGACCTGTAAACACTGTCAAAACCACCATTCCGATAAGTATAAGTACCATTGCCGTACTTATACAGAGTGTTATTACTTGCAAGCTACGAGGCTTTTCAATCTTTTTATGTCTTTTCGCCATCTGTTATAAATTTGGAATAATACACCAAAGTTGATTGCAAAGATACTGTAAAATAAGGTAATGGCAAAAGAATTTATGCTTTATTTACATACGTAATGAAAAATCCAACATGCCCATTCCCATTTCTAAATGAAAAGATGTAACTTTGCTGACCAAACAAGAAGATAATACAATGAGTACCATCATTTACGAATCGCCCATCTTTGGGCCCGTGAAAAGCCGCCGTCTCGGCATATCGCTCGGTATCAACCTTATGCCGAACGATGGCAAAATTTGCTCTTTCGATTGCATTTATTGTGAATGTGGATTCAACAAAGACCATCGCACAAAGTCTCCTTTCCCTACTCTCCAGGAGGTAGCAAGTAAGCTTGAAGACAAGTTAATAGCCATGAAAGCCGACAACCAAATGCCTGACGTGCTCACCTTTGCTGGCAATGGCGAACCGACAGCCAATCCTCAGTTTGCTGAAATCATCGACGACACTATTCGACTACGCAACCAATACTGTCCTAACGCAAAGGTTTCGGTACTTAGCAATGCAACTTTTATTCACCGACCAAAGGTGCACGAAGCACTAAAGAAGGTAGATAACAACATTCTTAAGCTTGATACCATCGACGACGAATACATCAACAAGGTTGACCGGCCTACTATTCCATCGTACAAAGCAAGTAAAATTGTAGAGGAAATGAAAGCTTTTAACGGCAAACTTATTGTTCAAACGATGTTCTTAAAAGGCATTTCACAAGACGGAATCGACGTTAATAACGTGAAAGAGAGTTTCATTGCTCCGTGGCTTGATGCTGTTAAGAACATCGCCCCACGCGAAGTAATGATTTATACAATTGCTCGCGAAACACCAGACCCGAACCTTGAGAAAGCAACAAAGCTTGAACTTGATACCATCTGTGAGCGGGTGAAGGCCTTAGGAATACCTTGTTCAGCATCTTATTAAACGATATGAGAGTTTTTTAGCTCTCATATTTCATTTGCAAACAAATATTAAAACAGCATCTTTTCTGTTAAATTTGTAAGACTCAACACCGGATTTACGGCCACTTTTCTGCATTACTGCAAAGTTTTATTCAAATTCTTGCTCTTTTCATGTGCATCTTTTAGTTACTGAAAGGCAACCTATTACGAACTTATAGGGTAGCTATGTGCAATAAAAGCACTGTGTTTGTAGTGCAAAACAAGTACTCTTTCAACCTACTTTAGCTATTTTTTCAACGTAAAGAGAGTTCAAGCAACTACCAAAAGAGCCTGTTTTGCATGGCAAAACAGGCTCTTTTGGTCAGTAAAAGTGGCTCTTTCGCATAGCAATATAATCTATTTTACAAAATCATCTTATTTTTGTTACTTTCTAATTCTCTATTTCACACGAATCATTCGTGTTAATTTTATTACGCTTTTTACTGGATTTCAGAACAATAAATACGAACCATAAAAGCGAAAAATATCTATTACTTTATATACAAACTGTCTATTTCATAACACCAACAAAAATTTATAGAATATCATTCTGCTGATGCTTACAACAGCAAAACCCATTGTTTTTAAGAAAATAGAGGTACAAAAACTATTATATTGACAGCTTTAAACAATATGAAAAGAAAAGTTTATTTCAGTATTAAATATGCTTTGAATTGTGCAAATACTAAGCTAGAAATTTGTAACTTTGCATTATCAAATAGTTAAATATAGTATGCGAGACTTGACTGATGCCGAATTGGCAAAGCTGATAGACAAGGATATATTTCATAAAATCTCTGATGCAGCCGACAAACTCGGCTTGGAATGTTATGTTGTGGGCGGTTATGTCCGCGACCTATTCCTTGAACGACCCTCTAACGATATTGACGTCGTGGTGGTGGGGAGCGGTATCAGCGTTGCCAACGAACTGAAAAAGACGATAGGAAAGCGGGCGCATATATCGGTTTTCCACAACTTTGGCACAGCACAAGTGAAATTTGGCGGTATGGAAGTGGAGTTTGTCGGCGCACGCAAGGAAAGCTACAGCCACGACAGCCGTAAGCCTATTGTGGAAGACGGCACGCTGGAAGACGACCAAAACCGACGCGACTTTACCATAAATGCAATGGCAGTGTGCCTGAACAAAAGTCGTTTTGGAGAATTGATAGACCCATTCGGCGGTGTAGAAGACCTTTGGGACGGCATTATTCGCACTCCGTTAGACCCCGACATTACTTTTTCGGACGACCCACTGCGTATGATGCGGTGTGTAAGATTTGCTACGCAACTGAACTTTTTCATTGAAGACGAAACCTTCGAAGCATTAGAACGTAACGCAAACCGCATAAAGATTGTAAGTGGAGAACGTATTGCTGACGAACTAAATAAGATAATGGCAACATCTACACCGAGCAAAGGATTCATTGATTTGTATCGTTCTGGATTGCTTCACATTATTTTGCCTGAACTCGTTGCTATGGATTTGGTAGAAACACGCAACGGCAAGGCGCACAAGAACAACTTTTTCCACACATTAGAGGTGCTCGACAACATATCAAAGGCAACCGACAATGTTTGGTTGCGGTGGGCTGCACTGTTCCACGACATAGGTAAGCCGAAGAGCAAGCGTTGGGACCCTGTTGCTGGTTGGACCTTCCACAGCCACAATATAATAGGCGCAAAGATGATATCAACCATCTTTAAGCGACTTAAATTCCCAATGGATGCAAAGATGAAGTATGTTCGTAAGTTGGTAGACTTACATATGCGACCTATCATTATAGCCGATGAGGAAGTTACTGACTCTGCTGTTCGTCGCTTAATGAACGATGCTGGAGAAGATATTGACGACCTAATGACGCTATGCGAGGCCGATATTACCAGCAAAAATGCTGCTCGCAAACAACGATTCTTAGACAACTTCAAAATTGTTCGTGAGAAGTTAGACGACCTAAAAGAACGAGATTACAAGCGATTACTACAACCATGCATCGATGGCGATGAGATTATGACAATGTTCAACCTTAAGCCCAGCCGTGAAGTAGGCGAACTAAAGAAAGCACTTAAGGAAGCTGTTTTAGACAATCAAGTGCCAAATGAACGTGAACCACTAATGGATTTACTAAAAGAAAAAGCAGCAGAAATGGGCTTAGTTTAAGGTTTTAAACTTATAATTTACAACATCTTGATAAGCCTAAATGTTAATATATTATATTCTAAAAATTGAAAATTGAGATATGCAAGGGCATTTTAAGATTTCAATTTGAATATAATAATTGTTAAATAATACAACTATACAATGCTACTATTAAACGAAAAGCATTACCTTTGTAATACAAAAACTCATTTATTAATTTGAGTTTTCAAAAAAGAATCGTATTTAAGGAGCATCATTTAGATAGGAAATAAAACAAGAAAAGATAATAAAATACAGAGAGAAGTATGATTAAAAGTAAGTTTTTACTGTTGGCAGCATTAGCTATAACAGTGCTTTCAAGTTGTGGAGGTGGTAGTCGTGATTTACCTAAAAACAACGAATACCCTGTGATTACTATTGGTGCAGCAAATGCACAGATGAAAACTACATATCCAGCCACTATTAAAGGTATTCAGGATGTGGAAGTTCGTCCAAAAGTAAGCGGTTTCATTACAAAACTTTACGTACACGAAGGAGAGGCTGTTCGTGCAGGACAGGTTTTGTTTGTTGTTGATAACTCTACATATCAGGCGGCAGTTCGTCAGGCTGAAGCAAGTGTAGCTTCAGCTCAAAGTGGCATTAGCCGTGCGCAAGCTACAGTAGTTCAGGCACAGGCTGCGTTAACTTCAGCACAAGCGCAGGCTGCAACAGCACAACTTACCTATAGTAACAGCAAGAATTTATATAGTAATAAGGTAATAGGTGAATACGAAATGCAGAGCGCAAAAAACACTTACGAAACAGCACAGGCTGCCGTAAATCAAGCAAAAAGTAGCGTTCAAGCAGCTCATTCAGGTGTTAAACAAGCAGAAGCAGCCTTGAAACAAGCACAAGCAGGCTTGGCATCAGCAAAGGATAATCTTAGCTTCTGCTACGTAAAGAGTCCGACAAGCGGCTTTGTAGGTAGCCTACCATATAAAGAAGGTGCATTGGTAAGCCCATCATCGGCAATGCCTGTTACAACCGTTAGTAATATCTCAACAATGGAAGTGTTCTTCTCTATGACTGAGGCAGACGTTCTTACACTCTCGCGTGCCGATCGTAGCTTAGGAAACGCTATCAATAAGTTCCCAAAAGTAAGCCTTCAGCTTGTTGATGGCTCTATTTACAATCACGAGGGAGTTATAGTTAAGACCAGCGGAATGATTGATGCAACAACAGGTACTATAAGCGTTATTGCACATTTCCCTAATCCTGAACACTTATTAAAGAGCGGAGGAAGTGGTAAAATCGTAATCGCAAAGAGCAATAACAACGCTTTAGTTATTCCTCAGGAAGCTACTGTGCAAGTTCAAGACAAGGTTTTCGTTTATAAACTTGACGATAATGGAAAGGTACACTACACTGAAATAAAAATTAATTCAGACAATGACGGTGTGAATTATGTAGTTACTTCTGGCTTGAAAATTGGCGACAGAATCGTTTCAAAGGGTGTAGCATCATTGCAAGATGGTATGGAAATAAAAGCTTTAACCCCTGCACAATATGAAGAAGCCCTAAAAGAAGCTGCAAAACTTGGCGAAAATCAAAGCTCAGCAAAAGGTTTCTTAAAAGCAATGACAGGCGACGACAAGAAGAAATAGACTGTAAAACTAAAGGATTATGACAATTTCTAATTTTATAAAGCGCCCTGTACTTTCAACGGTAGTGTCTATTTTCTTCGTACTTTTAGGTACGATTGGAATGATTTCGTTACCAATTGAACAGTACCCTGATATTGCGCCACCAACTATTACGGTTATGGCAAATTATCAAGGAGCCGACGCACAAACAGTATTGAACTCCGTAGTTACTCCATTGGAAGAGAGTATCAATGGTGTTGAGAACATGACGTACATTCAATCTACAGCTTCCAACGCTGGTAGTGCGATGATTACAGTATACTTTAAGCAAGGTTCTGACCCTAATATGGCAGCTGTAAATGTACAAAACCGTGTTTCTCAAGCACAAGCTCTACTACCAGCGGAAGTAACGCGTGCAGGTGTAACCGTCTCGAAACGTCAGAACTCGAACGTTGTGATGTATTCGTTAACAACTGACGATGGTCGTTACGACGACGAATTCCTCACAAACTACAACGCCATCAATATTATTCCATTGCTAAAACGTATCAATGGTGTAGGCGATGTACAGAATCCTGGTATGAAGACATACTCTATGCGTATATGGTTGAAGCCTGAAAAGATGAAGCAATATGGTCTTGTACCAAACGATATTTCAGGTGCATTAGCAGAACAAAATATTGAAGCAGCGCCAGGTTCGTTCGGTGAACAAAGCAATATGAAGTACGAATATACCATGCGCTATAAGGGACGACTCAAGACGGAGAAGGAATATGGCGACATTATCATATCAACTAACAACAACGGACAGACTCTTCATCTACGCGATGTAGCCGATGTCAAACTTGGAGGCTTGATGTATTCAGTATCAATGCTGAACAATGAGAAGCCTGCCGTGGTTGGCATGGTTCAGCAAATTGCAGGTTCAAATGCTACACAAATAGCAAAAGACGTAAAGGCTGCACTTGCAGAAGCAGAAAAGAGTATGCCTCCAGGAATGAAAGTTAAAATACAGCAAGATGCAACAGATTTCTTATTTGCATCTATGGAAGAGGTTATCTTCACGCTCTTCTTGACTTTGGCATTGGTTTTCCTTGTGGTTTATGTCTTCTTACAAGATCTCCGCTCAACATTGATTCCAATGATTGCTGTGCCAGTAGCATTGATAGGTTCTTTCTTCTTCTTATGGATGTTTGGCTTCTCTATCAACTTACTTACCCTTTCTGCCCTTTTATTGGCGATCGCCATTGTGGTTGATGATGCCATTGTGGTGGTTGAAGCAGTCCACGCAAAGCTCGATTTGGGTTATAAAAGTTCACTAACAGCAGCTATTGATGCTATGAATGAAATCTCAGGAGCTATTATTTCTATTACATTGGTAATGGCGGCTGTTTTCGTTCCTGTTTCTTTCATGAGCGGAACATCAGGTACTTTCTATCGTGAGTTCGGTGTTACAATGGCAGTGTCTATCATTATATCTGCTTTGAACGCCTTAACACTCTCTCCCGCTTTATGTGCTATTTTCCTAAAACCGCACAACGAGGAAGAGAACAAGAAACTAAGTCGTATCGACCGCTTCCATCTTGCATTCAATACCCAGTACGAAAAGATAAATACAAAGTATAAAAAGTCGGTTGAAAAGATTATCAACAATCGAATGGTAGCTGGCGTTTCAGTTGTTATAGGTATCGTTGCCTTGGTTATTACAATGGCAACTACCAAAACAGGACTTGTCCCTGACGAAGATACAGGCGTACTTTTCGCTACTGTTTCATTGGAACCAGGTATGTCACAAACTGAAACACGTAAAGTAACTGAACAAATTGACAAGATGTTCAAGACCAATCCATACATTGAAAATCGTGTTCAAATCATTGGTTACAACTTCATCGCAGGTCAAGGATCAGACCAAGCAACTTTCATTCTCAAGCTAAAACCATTCAAAGAAAGAAAACATAGCTTATTCGATCGTATTAAGTCTGTATTTAATGGTGCTGGCATTGCAGGTTTATTTATTGATCCAACATCTTCTAACATGATATTGGGTATGATTTACAAACAAACTGCAAGCATCAAGGGAGCGCATGTATTAGCATTTGGACCTCCTATGGTACCTGGCTTTTCTATGTCAAATGGTTTGAGTATTTCAATGCAAGACCGTACTGGTGGCGACTTGAATAAGTTTTTCAACATTACTCAAGATTATCTGAAAGCATTGGGCGAACGTCCTGAAATCGGCAAGGCTATGACTTCGTACAACCCTAATTACCCACAATATATGGTAGATATAGACGTGGCAAAGGCTAAACAAGCTGGAACTTCACCTGCTGCAATTCTTTCTGTATTGCAAGGTTATTACGGAGGTATGTACGCATCAAACTTCAATGCTTATGGTAAGCTGTACCGTGTAATGATACAAGGAACAGTGGAAAGTCGTATTCATGAAAGCGGACTGAGCAATATATATGTAAGAACTAAAGGAGGAATGGCACCTGTAGGTGAATTCTGTACATTGAAACGTGTGTATGGACCTTCAAACATAGCACGTTTTAACCTATTTACATCTATCACAGTTACTGCTCAAGCTGCTGAAGGATATTCTTCAGGTGATGCTATTAAAGCTGTTGAAGAAGTTGCTCAGCAGAAACTTCCAGCAGGATATACTTACGAATTCTCTGGTCTTACTCGTTCAGAACAAGAATCATCTAACTCGACAGCCATTATCTTTGCTCTGTGTTTGATTTTTGTGTATCTTATTCTTAGTGCACAATACGAAAGTTATCTTCTTCCATTGGCTGTTGTATTATCTATTCCATTCGGTTTGGCAGGAGCTTTCCTCTTTACAATGATATTCGGGCACAACAACGATATCTATATGCAGATTTCGCTAATCATGTTGATTGGTCTGTTGGCGAAGAATGCCATCTTGATCGTAGAGTTTGCATTGGAACGCCGCCGTACAGGTATGGCTATTAAATATGCAGCTATTCTTGGGGCCGGTGCACGTTTACGTCCTATTCTTATGACGTCTCTTGCAATGGTTATTGGATTGTTACCATTGATGTTTGCAAGTGGTGTGGGCAAGAATGGTAACCAAACTCTAGGTGCTGCTGCCGTAGGTGGTATGTTTATTGGTACATTATGCCAAGTATTTATTGTTCCTTCGCTCTTTGTTATCTTCCAATATTTACAGGAAAAGATTAAACCTATGTCGTTCGAAGACGAAGAAAACAAACAAGTAGCAAAAGAATTGAAACAATTTCTTGGTGGTCCTGCTGAGACGTACGAGGTAGAAGAGTAAAGTTTATTAATGAAGTAAGATAGTTATGAAAATAAGAAATATTATCATTTTAGGTCTTGCAACATTGTCTTTGACAGGTTGCAAGAGCCTATATGGAACATACGAACGCCCTGAAGTTAAATCTGATGGTATCGTACGTGACCCTGTCAACGATAAAACAACATTGGAGGGAGCAAACGACTTTGGCCAGCTTCCATGGCGTGATGTATTTTCCGACCCTAATTTGCAGGCAATTATTGAGAAGACTTTAACAAACAATCCTGACCTTCTTAATGCTGCACTTAACGTAGATATAGCAGAGCAACAACTCGGTTCTGCGAAGTTGGCATTCCTTCCTTCGGTTGCTCTTAGTCCACAAGGTACGATTACACACTTTGGTTCGCACGTTGAAGCTACTAAATCGTACACATTGCCAATAGCAGCCAGTTGGGAAATAGATCTATTCGGCAAACTCCGTAATGCTAAAAAAGCATCGCAAATGGCAATGATTCAGATGCAAGATTATAAGGTGGCAGTACAGACAAAACTTATTTGTAATGTTGCAAATCTATATTACACCTTATTAATGCTTGATCGTCAGAATCAAATTGTAACCGATATGGCTACTCTAACGAAGAGTACATGGGACATGATGCAATTACAAATGGACTTCGGCAGAGCTCGTTCTACAAGTGTACAGAGTGCACAGTCGGCTTATTACAGTGTTCAAACACGAGCTACTGATATAAAAAAGCAAATTCGTGAAGTAGAAAATTTATTAAGTCTACTTATGGGCGAACCAGTACATAGCATTGCTCGAGGTGCATTAGAAAATCAAAAGCTACCTTCAAATTTTTCTGGCGGTATAGGTGTTGAAATCCTAAGTAATCGCGCTGACGTACATGCTAACGAAATGGCATTAGCTCAATGTTTTTATAATGTCAACCAAGCGCGTGGTCGTTTCTATCCTTCTTTAACTATTACAGGTACAGGTGGATGGAGCAACGGAAACGGAATGGTAAATCCTGCACAATTACTTTTTAATGCTATTGCAAGTCTAACACAACCTGTTTTCATGCAAGGAAAGCTAAAAGCTGGACTGCGTGTAGCTGAAGACCAATATAAAATAGCATACAACAAGTGGCAAAACAGCATTTTAACTGCTGGTTCAGAAGTTAGTAATGCACTTGTCGCATACAACGCTGCTGTTGAGAAAGATATGCTTTACAGCCAACAAATTGAAATCTTAAAGAAAAATGTAGAGCAAACTCAAATGTTGTATAGCCAAAGTTCAAGCTCTTATCTTGAAGTAATTACTGCACAACAGAACTTACTGAATGCAGAAATATCTCAAGTTCAAGACCAATTCTCTAAATTGCAAGCCATCGTAAACCTCTACTATGCGCTTGGAGGTGGCTCAAAATAAGTTTTCTAAATACACATTTTTAAAGTATGAATAGTGATATTAGTCAAAAAGCCGAGGTTTCTCCAAAAGCCAAAATAGGCAACGGCTGCAAGATATTTCCATTCGTTTACATTGAAGACGATGTGGTAATTGGTGACAATTGTGTTTTATTTCCATTTGTTAGTATTCTGAATGGTAGCCGAATAGGTAACGAAAACAAAATACACCAATGCAGTGTTATAAGTGCATTGCCACAAGATTTTAATTTCGTTGGTGAAAAGAGCGAATGTGTCATCGGCGATAACAATATTATTAGAGAAAATGTTGTTATCAATCGTGCCACCCATCGTGGTTGTAAAACAGTTATTGGCTCTAACAATTTCCTCATCGAAGGTGTTCACATCAGCCACGATACAAAAGTTGGCAACAATTGTATATTTAGTTATGGTGCCAAAATTGCAGGTGATTGTGAAATTGCTGATCGTGCAATCTTCTCGTCTAGTGTTATTCAGAAGGCAAAAACACGTGTTGGAACAGCTGCCGTAATACAAGCTGGAACTACTTTTGCTCGTGATATTCCCCCTTATATCATAGCGGGAGGTACTCCTATTGCCTACGCTGGTGTGAATACTACAATTTGTAGAGAAATGAATATCGACGAAAAAGTGATTAAACATATTGCAAATGCCTATCGACTTATTTTCCACGGGCAGACATCAGTCTTTGATGCTTGTAAACAAGTGGACGAACAGGTGCCAGACTCTCCTGAAATTCGCAATATTGTTGAATTTATTCGCAATACTGAAGAAGGAATTATCTGTAAAATATAACGATTGAAAAGGTTTAATACGTATCCTGGCACGCAACTTAAACGAGTGCTTGTCAGGATTTTTATTCCAATAATATTATTTAGTCCCCCCTTAAAAACCTAATATTCCTCTGATTCATAGTATATTATCCT
>NZ_JABZSJ010000022.1:0-36826 GCF_015262605.1 Prevotella aurantiaca
GACAAGGTAAAGGAAGAATAAAAAGAGGATGTATCAATTTTGACACACCCTCATTGCTGTGTAAAACAGGCTCTTTTACAATGCAAAAGAACCTATATTGTAAAGAACTGAAAGTAAGGTTGTTATGCAAATATTTAAATCTGAAAAAATATTTACATAGTTTATGCGAATAAAGGAGGTGTTAAAGGTAAAATAAAAGGAAATAAAGTAATAAGGCAAAGCGGGTTCTTAAACAAATAATTCAACTCTTTTTCTTTCAGTTTTTTGCTGCTCAAAGCATACGATTATATAAGTACTAAGATTGGAGATAGCGGTTATTCCTACATGTTACAATTTTCTATGTTTGTATAAATAAAGAGCCGAACTTCGCAAATGTGGAAGTTCAGCTCTTTCGTTTATCTTCATCCAAATGCTATTAAAAGCCTTTGTAATATTTCATTGGTTCTCAATTACTTTTCTATTCAGACATCATAGTTATTTCAATGCGGCGGTTCGATTTCAGCATATCCTTTGCAATCTGCTGCACATCTTGCGCGGTAATACCATTAAGCAACTCTTCGTAGCCAGTGTAGAAGTCGATGCCATTTCGTAAATAGTTGTAAATAACATAGTCCCAATAGCTGTTTGTGATGATACTCTGTTGGTATGCTTTAAGCAAATACTTCTTAACCTTTTCTAAACTCTGCGGTAATGGTCCGTTATTGGCAATGTGTTCAATCTGTTTATAAACAATAGGAATAAGCATTTTATACTTTACAGGGTCGGTTCGGAAGCCTATTCGCACCAAAGCAGAGGGCTTAGAGTTCTTGTCAAGCTCGCTTTGTACGCTCACTCCATACGTTCCTCCTTTCTCTTCGCGTACGGAATCCGTATAAGCAATGGTTAGTACACGCTTGAAAATATCAAGTGCGAGGTCAGCCTTTGCTGTATAAGGTTCGTCGAAAGTATAGAAAACGCTCACCAAAGTAGATGGTGTGTTCATCTTCTTTTTGAAGATATGCGTTTCATTTACGTTGCGTATTGCGGGGTAACTATCCTTAACCATGTCTCGTTTACCCTTTGAAGGCAGTGTGGCAATATATTTACAGAGCAACGGACGGAGTTTTTCCATGTCGATATTACCAATCAAAACCATTTTAAAACCAGATGCATCGCTGAATCGTTCGTTGTAGATTTGCCAAATACGATCGTACGATACACGGTCAATATTGCTAACCTTGATGGGTTGCAAGCGTGGATGATGTCCGTAAAGAATAGCCGAAACCGAGTCGTTGTAAGCCACTTGTGGGTTAGCTTCACGGTTTTTGAGGAACGAACGCATAGTAGCGATGCTGCCTTCAAACTTTTGTGCATCTTTGCGAGGGGCAGTAAAGTAAAGGTAAGTAAGTTCTAACAGCGTTTGTAAGTCTTTTACTGACGAGTTACCATTGATGGCTTGCGTTTCATTATCGATACTTGGGCTTATGCGAACAGTCTTTCCGTTGATCATTTTGCTCAGTTGTATGTTGTCAAACTTGCCCACTCCCGCATCAGTAATGGCACTTGTGAGCATGTGGAAGTTCAGTGCGTCAGCGTCAGGGTATAGAGATTTGCCGCCTTCACCATAGAAACGCATGGTAATTTGGTCTTTAGCGTAGTCTGTAGACTTAACATATACCTTTACACCGTTACTCAAAACAAGTTTCTTTACACCGAATTTGCCCCAGTCTTGTTCGCTTTTTATCTTTCCTTTCTTAGGCAACTTAGCAATAAGATGCTTACTAACAGCAGTTTCCTTATAGGGTTTGTATTTCTTTGCTTGTGCATCAAGAACGTATTTCTCAAAGGTTTGCGCATTGGCAACATGGAAATCGGGTTTCTCAGGAGCATATATCGTAAGCACTTGGTTCTTGTTTGAGATAAGTTCAGTAACCTCCTTATTTACATCAGCAAGTGTAATTTCCTTGTCGAATTGCTTCATCAGCTTGTAATTGTATTCTGCTGTAGTTATAGGTTCGCTTGCAAGGAAGTTCTGTAATGCCGCTCTAACAAAGTAACGGTTACCTCTATCGTTGCGTTCGTTATATCCACGTTCGGCCGTTTTCAGTAGTCCCTCTTTTGCACGGAGTAGTTCTTTTTTAGTAAAACCATGCTGTCGAGCACGTTCAACTTCAGCTATAGCAGCATCGAACGAACCTTTCACGTTCTCTTGTAAACAGCCAAACGAAAGCGAAAAGGCATCTTTCGTCTTTGAAATAAGGAATTGTCCTGCGTTCACCGAAGCACTATGAAATGGTGGTGTAGCCCGTTCCTTTATATCAGAAAGACGACGGTTTATCATGTAAGTTATAAGTTCAGTTACATAACTCTTACGGGCAGTAACCAAAAGTCCCTTTTCGCTGTCGGGAGTAGCCTCTTGTTTCATGTAGAGATTGGCGAGCATGATAGGCTGTTCAGTATCTTTGTCAATGGCAACTATCATTTTCTCGTTGTCGGCAACAGGATAATAAACTCTTTCGGCAGGGTTTATAGGTTTTGGAACATCGGCAAATGTGCTGCGAATCTTCTGCTCCATCTTGTCTACATCAATATCTCCGACAACGATAATGGCTTGCAAATCCGGGCGATACCACTTTTGATAGTAGTCGCGGAGGTCTTTATAAGGGAAGCTATCAACAATGTTCATAGAGCCAATAGGCAGACAATCTTCGTATTTTGTACCTTTATAAACAATAGGAAACACGCGTTCCATCATACGTTGTACGGCTTTTCCAGCTCTACGTGTACGCCATTCCTCGTGAATAACGCCACGCTCTTTATCTATTTCATTCTCGTTCAGCAACAAAAAGTGGCTCCAATCGTGCAGAATAAGCAAAGTTGAGTCTATTATTCCTTCACGTTTGATAGGTACAGACGATATGTTATAAACGGTTTGTTCTACGCTGGTATAAGCATTTAGATTTGTTCCGAACTTCACACCAATAGTCTCACACCAAGGCACAACACCCAAAGAGCTTCCTTTTCCTGGAAAATTCTTAGTACCATTGAACGCCATATGTTCCAGAAAATGAGCTAAACCACGTTGGCGAGGTTCTTCTAGAATAGACCCAACACGCTGTGCTATGTAGAAATCAGCAAGGATTGGTTCTTTAGAATTGTGGCGAATATAATAAGTTAGACCATTCTCCAACTTACCTATTCGGTACGACTTGTCAGTCTCCATAGTCTGTGCCGATAGTGAAAGCGGCAAGAGGAGTGTAACAAGTAAAAGCGAAAGAAGTTTGTTCATAATGTTTTTATAATAGAAAAAGCTGTTGGAGAGCACTATTAATCCCTCCAACAGCTTTAAGAAAACTACTTAACGGTAGGTGTTGCCTTCGGTGTGAAGTCTTCTGTTGAGTTGTTAGTATCAGCATATTTACCATTTGCCATTTTGCGTACTACAGCTGTACCAATACCACTCTTATCGTTTTTGTTATCAGAACAATAAGTATAACCCTTATCAAGCAATATAGACATAACGCGCCATTGGTGGTCGTTGTCCTTATAAGAGAGGTTTACAGCATCGATAATCCAAGCATTTGGAATGAAGTAAGCGTTAGTTGTCATTAACTTACCATTGACAGCATAGTACTGAGCATTGTATGTGTTGTTCTTTAAGAAGTCCTCTTTTGTGCCACGAATCTTAGCAATTGCATACGCATTATTACCATGCATGTTGAGGATAAAGAACGATTGAGTATAGCAATACCACTTGTCGAGGTTCTTAACAGATGGGTTATCTTCGTCCTTTATGCTTACCTTTGATTCATCGTAAAACTCAAAGTCTGCCTTACTGAGGTCGAATGAGGTGCTACTAACAGCCTTATGGTCTTTCGCGTTCAGTGCAATTAAAAGACTTTCGCCTGGTTTCACAGGAACATCGTTGCCATTTCCTGGTATCATATAGATTGCATTTGTAGCAAAACCATCGTTACGCAAGTCCTTTAAGTAGGTTTGTGGATTGTCGTTTCTGAAGGCTGACTCCATAATAATGATGCTATCGGCATATAAAGTCTGATCGCTGTTGTTGGTAATCTTAAAGTATTGGTCTCTGTTATACACACTACTTCCATCTCTTGAGGTGCCGCGGAAGAATATTTCAGATATAACAAAACCCTCTTTACCTGTGAATACGTTGAATAAAAGCTTGATAGTGTTACCTGATTGATTCTCAACAATGTTTACATTCTCATTGGTCGCTTTTACTTCGGTAGTAGTTTGCTGACCATCAACAGAGAAATTGGCAGTTCCAACAGCTACTACTGAGTAAGAGCCAATAGGTAAATTCTCAATAGTTGCGGTATAACCATTAGCTGTTTTTTCTACTTTCTCTATTGTATATGTTTGCGCTGTACTCTTATTTGTAAAGATAATCTTTACATTATGGAGTGTTCCGTCTTGAATAGTCATCGGCATTTCAAGATTGATGACTGCTGACGAGGTTGTTGTTGCATCGTTCTTGTCGTCTGAACAAGATACAAAACTAAAGCAAATAGCTAAGAGCAACATGGTGCTCATTAAAATTTTCTTTGTCATTTTCTTTTTATTTAATTGAATACTGAATAATTTATTTAAAATGTAAAGCCCATTGTAAGGCTCATTTTGAATTGATTTTTACGTTCTGAAGTAAAGGTTGTTGCACCTTGTAGTTCTGCAAACATGCCATATCGAGGGTTGTTTAATTTGTAGTCGGTGCGGAAACGGGCGTTAATATTCCCATAACTAGCTCGCTGTTGCATATAGTTATAGTTCACCATCTGTACAAAAAAAGGCTCCATATCGCCAAATGGCATATCAATTGCGGCACTTGCTTTTGCAAAATAAGCTGCTGTAAGCTGGCAATCAGCAAGCCAACGTTTACCAAAAGGTGCTAAAAGTTGAGTAGTTGCTTCACCGAATAGATGTGAAAAATCTAATCTCCTACTTGGATATACATATTTTGAACGGTTGGAAATATAGCCGAGCTTTGTGCCAATGCTCCATTGGTTCCTTGAAAGAGCCGTGAACATTGCACCAACGTATGTTGTAGTGCGGTATTGTTTATACATTGTGAGGTCGGCTAATACTGGATAGACACCTGCAATAGCATTTCCTGCAATATGTTCGTCGCCATGCTGACAATCAAAAGCATAGTGAATGAATGTTGTCCATAGGCTTTTTGTTCCCTTATTCCTAAAGCCCATAGTTGCAGCCACATTATTATTATATAATGTTGTGAGCGGTAATGAGTTATATTCGTTGCTGATACGTTTATATCGATTGCTCTCCAACATTATGTCTCCATAGAAACCGCGCTGAGTAATTGGTAGAACCGAAAGCAGAAGTGTAGCTCCGCTTCCCTTAAAGTTTATATCTGAAGCAAAGCCAGAGAAGCGTTTGTAGTATGTTCCAAGTCCTGTCATTATATATTGGGCTGCTCCTCCCTGTTCATTATATAGGTCAACGTCGTTCGATTGCTTGTATATATTACCCGAAAGTGCAGCTCCAATTTGATAATTATCTGTTACTTTATAAGTTGTACCAAGTTTTACTGTAAGGTCAGAAACTATTCCACGCATACGTGGGTCGCGCTTCCTCCATTCTTGTTCAGCTCGAAATAACATCTCAGCTCCTACATACCATTTGCCAATTGAAGTGGAATAGCCACCAGAAAACATATAACGCTCGCCCAGTGTATTGCCTCCTACTGTATCAGCAAGTACGTATGGAGCAAGCAAATCGTAGTCGGAAGTTGAATTCCACCTTATATTATTTGTTCTTTTTGTTGTATATGAGGCTTTTCCCCATACTGTAGTATGGTTAGAAAGACGAATATAAGCAGTTGTTTTAGCTTCTATTGCAGAATGTCCATCACCTTTTTCAAGTAGCAAAGGAGCTGAAGCATGTGAATAGTCTCCTGTCAGTTTCAGCTCGTTTTGTGTAAACTGAAAGGCACTACCATAAATAGCAGGGTTCTGCCATGCTGTTTGATAAGGCAAACTCATTATCGTTGCCCTTTCAAAGCGTGCTGAATCTTGTGCGAAAGCAAGATTGGCACATACCACACCTATTATAATATATAGCAGTCGGATTCTTTTCATTTAATCTAAAAATATAGGTTTCATTACAAGCGTATAGTTCTCGCTGTTTCCGAAAGAAATAAAATCGGTCTGACTGCGAAATGAACGTATGCGTGTTTGCTTATTTTGGTTAGTGTACCGTATGCTACCGTCCACACTGACTTGATATGCACCACGCAATAACTGCTGTTTTAGAGTATTACCATTGAAATCTGCAGAAGTAATAACCTGTTTTGTGTTAAGATTTCTTATAGAAGCTATTGCCTGAATACGGTCTATTTGCAAACTATCATCACCATTAATAACAATGGTTACTGATGCCATATAGTCATCGGTGCTATTATGACACGATGTCAAAGTAGTGCCAACAAGCGCAAGAAATATTATTTGAAGAAAGTATCTCATAACTTTGCATTGATTTCTAAGCCAAAATAAGGGCGCACACTGCGTCTTATCTTAATGCCGTTTTGTTCGTAGTCGGGGGTGTAATCTAAGATTCTGTTGCAGAACATCGCTACATTGAGGCGGTCGTTGAGCAACTTCTTCGTTACCTTAAGATTTAAATTCATTGAGAAGGGCACAATATAGTTGATGTATTCAACTGCTGAGTGATTGCGAACGAGGAAACGCAGATATGTATCGTTGGCATCTTCCTTTTGCCATTCATGTATAGTACCATCGGGAGAGATATATTGGTCAGGTTCATTACTTAAAGGAAGACGTTGTGTAGAGGTATACCAAAGGCATTGAGCAGAGAGAGAAAAGCCCAAACGAAGCTTAGGAATATCGGTGTCAAACGTAAAATTAGTATTTGCCATTTCGTTTTTTACACCATCATTATCACGATATAAGCCAACAAATTGTATCTGCTTGTTATTGATAACAGCAGAAGGACGATAAGCAACAACCTGCGAATTACGATAAATAGTTCTGAACCACGCACCATTTATAGTGAGACGGGTGTGCAACGATGGTATACGGCGAGTAGCAAATGTATATTCTATGCCTCGCTTTAATGTTTGACTGCCATTTGTATATTCGCTTCGTCCAAATAACTCTTGAACCATTGTATAAGGAAGAGTTGCTACATCAGGTGCAGCAGTAATGTTATTAGGGTCAATTCCAGATGTATCGTATTGTTTGAAAGTGTAGGGTTGATAAATAGTATTGCTACGGAATCCAGAAGTCATGTTCTCTTTAAAATAAGTAACAGAGAGATGATTGCCAGAAATATTGATATCAGTGCCCAACTCCCACTTTAGATTGCGAGCTGGTTTTAATGCTTCGTTCGTTGCATCAATAACAAATGTGCGCACGTTAATGACTCTATAATTATCATTGGGGTGATAATAACTTAGTTGCACAATATCTAAATACCGAGGGTCAGGATAGAGATATTCCATCGTTGGATTCTTTGTGTGTTGTCCAATGCCGCCTTGAATTCGAATACTCGTTGTCCATTTTCCAATATTAAATCTTGGAAAAGACCATCCAAGATTCATTCTTGGATCGAAATACCAATGTCCGTGCATTGAATAAGAGGTAGGTAAATTAAGCATTTGGCTTGCTCTGATACCACCATTTAACTCAAACGTATGACGTGCTATGGGTATGCGTAACTGTTCTTCTGCATAAATTGCAAGCGTATTCATAGCAGGAATAGATGAAAGTTTACGTTGTCTAACCGAAGTTCCTGAATATGGTGGGTGCAAAGGATCAAATTTCTGACCATCTCCATAGTTTTTATCCAATGTCCAAGCAGCTCCGATAAGTAGCGTATTGAAAATATAATTAGAAGGAACCTGCAGTTTTGTATTCAACTGAGCAAAGATATTGAAAGGTTTTCCGTCTACATCTTGAGTTCCATAATACGTGTAGGGAAGAATAGGAACATTAAATTCGCCTTCTGCAGTAGTTGTTAAAGCAGGTGTCATTTGCGATAATTGTACCAAACGTGTACGAGATATAACATCGTGTTGGTAACTTGTAGAAAACGTAGCACTTATAGACTTCAGCCAAAGAGTGCGCTTAAATGCTATATCTAGAGCAGAATTGAAGGCCAAACGATTATACTTAGACTTGTAAGTATCTATTTTCCCATTATTCAAATCGGGGTCTAACTTTTCGCCATCAAACGAACCACCATAATCGAAATTATTGTTCCACTTCAACGTATAACCATCTTTTATCCAAGTTGCGCCACTACGTGCAGAGAATGTAATGCGAGAATATCGCTCCAATGAGTTTCGAGGGTCGCGATTAGCATCAAGATAGTCAGCACTAAAGTTAAGAGTCCAATGCTTTCCAAACTCGAAGCCCTTTGCCATATAGAAAAGCTTGCTGCTCATATCAGCTTTTAAACGTGCATTCAGATTATTCCCACCACGACGTCGTTCAATTTTTACGAGTCCAGTTGTAAGGTCGCCATATTCAACAGAAGGAATTCCGCGCACTATTTCTACCTTTTCTATATCGTCAGTAGAAATTGTTCTCATGTCAACACCTTTGTTGGTAAAATCACGATTGGTTACAGGGGTATCCCATGCACCTTTCATATATTGCATATTGGCGTTATTAGAAACAGGTGCTCCGTCAACAATGAAACTTGTTCCAAGCGATGAGGTTGTATAGTTGGTTCCGCTATTCGAAGATGCTTCGCGTAGTCGAATACTATTAGGATTATTCAAAGCAGGGTCTGAAGAACGACCACCAGGCAGCAATTCCAGTAAATCAGAAAAAGTAGAAGGTTGTAAATGCTCCATAGCTTTTTTGCCAATAGTAGAAGCAGCAGACAACCCACGTGACTCTTGGGCAGTAACAACTACTTCAGCCAATGCATTTGTATCTTCTACTAAATAGTAGGTAGCATCTTTTGAAGCCTTTACCACCAAAGATTTAAAACCTATATAGCTTATACGGATAGTTCTTCCATTTAGATTTTTCGCTGTAAAGCGACCATTCATGTCGGTTATTGCTACAACATTTTTGGTTTCTGTAAGTATAATGGAAGCCCCAATAACAGGCTGACGTGTTAGATTTTCCAAAACGAGTCCATTTGTTACATCTTGTGCAAAAACTATAATGGCATGAAAAACAAATATAGTAAAAAGTAAGTATCTTGCCCTCGTCATTTTTGTATTGTTATTTTCAAATTGCAAAAATAAGAAAATAGAATGAATGGAGCAATACTTAAAAGTGGGTAAATTCTATAATAAACAAGCAGTTATCATCTGCTGAAATTTAATGATGAGATAATACTTTTAACCCTTGAAAAAATGGAAAACTTTAGATAGAACTTATCACATAGAAAAATTATAATTATATTCTCTTTAAATTGTAATTATAATTTTAAAATTTATAATTATAAATTTTTATTTTCTTATTATATTTTTTCGAGCCCTTTTTAGTCGGGTATATTCTCCTCATTATGAAGTACATAAAGTGATGGTTAGCGATATTGTTTTCATACACCAAAATATGGATAGGTTATTAACGAGATTTTCAGAAAAAAACTTGTTTATTTCATAGATTTCGAGAATTTTTGCATCAAGGATGTCTATATGCTATTTTGAACTGAATGAATTTGATATTATTAAGAGTTTTGTTTTATTCGTTAACAATGGTATATAATCAAATCTTTTTACTTTTATAGAAGGTTAAAACTTATCTTACAGTAAGCAAAAATAAAAAAAAGTGTTAGTAAATGTTGTTTTCGCAATAATAATCCTACACTTTTGCATAAATTAAAAAAAAATACTATATTTGTAGCCGAATAGCTAAACAATTATTAATAATCAAAACGCCCCAGTCTCGGAAGGCGTTTCCCACTTTTTAAAATAGAGGGATTATGGAGAGGCGCGGTTTGAACAATGAAAAACAATCTACTTAGGAACATGTGTGCGGTAATAGTCGCATTGTTTGTTACTGCTTTCGCTCTGCCGCAACCAATGCAAGCAGAAAACTACAATCTTCTGATAGGAGGAAAGCGAGTAACTTCTGAAAACTGTGGTGACTTAACTGCCATAGAAGGTGTTAAGGGTAAGGCGTCTTATGACCCAACAACCAATACGCTCACCCTTGAAAATGCTACCATTAGTAGTACAGCAGAGAAAGCTGCAGGTGTTGTTCTTTGGAACTCTATTAAAGATTTGACCATTAAGCTTGTTGGTAACAATACAATCACTTCAGAAAAGAGTGGTGCTATGGTTAATTATGAAAAACTTACTTTCACAGGTGATGGAAAGCTCACTATAACAGGAGCAATGTCTGGTAACGAAGATTACTGTTATGGTGTTCTTAATCCAGGTACTATTACTGTAAATGGCTGTTCTTTAGAAATCAGTGGTGGTATCAATGGTATTACCAGCGGTCGTTGGAAGTTCAACAAGTGCAATGTTCGCATTAAAGGTGGCGGCACAGACAAAGACGAATTTAAGGGCAGTATGGGTAGATTAGGATATGTTCCTGAATTTACTGATTGTAAAATCGTATCTCCTGAAGGTACAAAGTGGAAGGAACTTAAAAAGAGTGGCTATACTTTCCAATCTCTCTTTGGTTCAAACGATAAGGTTGTAACTGACTGGGTAACAATTAAACCTGAAAATGCTACACCTGAAAATTATAATATGCTCATTGCTGGTAAACGAGTAACTTCTGAAAACTGTGGTGATTTGACAGTAATAGAAGGTGTTAAGGGTAAAGTAAAATTCGACCCAGCAACAAATACACTTACTCTTGAAAATGCTTCAATCATCAATAAAGAAGAAAAAGCTTCTGGCTTTGGTTTGTGGACCTCTATTAAGGATTTGAAAATTATACTTATTGGTGAAAACACTATCACTTCAGATAAGAGAGGTGGTATGGTTAATTACGAAAAACTTACTTTCACAGGTGAAGGCAAACTTACAATAACTGGCGCAATGTCTGGAAACGAAGACTACTGCTATGGTTTCCTTAATCCAGGTTCTGTTGTTGTAGATGGTTGTACTTTGGAAATCAGCGGTGGTGTAACTGGTATTACCAGTGGTCGCTGGAAATTCAATAAGTGTAATGTACGCATAAAAGGTGGTGGAACAACTAAGGATGAATTCAAAGGTAGTATCGGTAGAATAGGATACGTTCCTGAATTTACAGATTGTAAGATTGTTACACCTACTGGTACTGAATGGAAGAAACTTGAAAAGAGTGGCTATGTTTACTACTCTCTCTTTGCAAATGATAAGGTTGTTACTGATTGGGTAACAATTAAGCCTGAAAACGCTACACCTGAGAACTATAATATGCTGATTTGTGGTAAACGAGTTACTTCTGAAAATTGTGGCGACTTGACAGTTATTGATGGTGTTAAGGGTAAAGCTATTTTTGATGCAGCAACAAATACACTGACTCTTGAAAATGCAACTATCGCTGCTACAGGAGATAAAGATGCAGGTTTATGGACATCTGTTAAAAATATGACTATTAAACTTATCGGTGAAAACACTATCAGTTCAGATAAAAGAGGTGCTTTAGTTAATTACGATAAGCTTACATTTGCTGGTGAAGGCAAGCTTACTATAACAGGTGCAAAGTCTGGAAACGAAGACTATTGCTATGGTATTCTCAATCCAGGTTCTATAGTTGTAGATGGTTGTACTTTGGAAATCAGTGGTGGAGTAAATGGTATCACCAGTGGTCGTTGGAAGTTCAACAAGTGCAATGTTCGCATTAAGGGTAACGGAACAACTAAGGACGAATTTAAGGGCAGTATCGGTAGAGTATCATATGTTCCTGAATTTACAGATTGTAGCATCGTTACCCCAGAAGGTACAGAATGGAAGAAGCTTGATAAGAGCGGTTATATTTACTACTCACTTTTCGGTTCAAATGGTAAGGTTGTTACAGATTGGGTAACTATCCAACCTAAAGGTGCAGAAACAACTTACGACCTCGTATTGGAAGAAGTTGGTGAAAGAGAAATAGCTGTAATCGCTATCGTAAAAGATATTACAGGTATGGGTATGATGGCTGTCAAGAAACTTATTGCAACAGCACCTTGCATTATCAAGGAAAATATGACAGAAGAAGAAGCAAAGGCTGCAAGAGATAGATTACTTGAAGTAGGTGCTAAAGCAAACATCTATCCACATGGAACGTGGAAGCCCACAGGTATCAGTGTTCAAACTATAGACGCAAAAGAAAATGTTATCTACACTTTGCAGGGTGTGCGTCTCAATGCTAAATTCGATAACTTACCTGCTGGTGTTTACATTGTAAACGGAAAGAAAGTCTTGAAAAAGTAAAAAGCAACTAAGTGCTTTTATACTTAAAAAGGAAAATAAATGTGCATCCACAATTGGTACTTAACAATGAACCATAAGTGGTGATATATCTAAGGCATGTTCTAAAAATAATCTTTAAATGGTTTTACCATAACAAAGAAATTTTAGAATGTGCCTTATCATATTTTAAGAATTTAATCATTAGAACTTTATCTTTTATATTAATACAAACCAATTATTTAAAAAGTTTATGAAGAAAACACTTACGACAATCACTCTATCAGTACTGACGCTGTTTATTCCAACAGTCAGTGTGGCTCAGAAAGCCCATAGATTGATGAAACCAAGCCCAGTTCAAACAGAACGGCAACCGAAAGGTCTTGTTCCATCTGGGAAATCCATTGTGCATAAGGCATCTATTGGAACACCGAAATCCTTAGATCCTTCTGTTGTACTTTGGACTAATGCTAGTATAAATGAACAATGGGGGTATTACTCTTTCCATCCTAAAAATACAGCAGACAAGATAAGTTTTACTTTATTGGGAAAGCAAACTCAACGTATTGCTAAAAATGGTGTACAGATAGCTGATGGAAAAATGTATACCGTAGATTTCCAACGTTATGGAGTAGGAAGTGGCGAATTAACACTTTATACTTATGACCTATTAACATGGCAAGGAAGCGGAACTACTTATAACGATTTCTCGCTTGCAGCATTGGAAACAGCACAAGCTAAAGATGGCACAGTGTATGGAGAATTTTATAATAGTACAGCCAATAATCAACAATTCGAGTTGGGTACAGTAGATTATCGTACACGTAAACGTACTACGTTTGGAACAACCACACGTAAGTATGTAGCGATGGGTATCACTTCTGATAATCGCCTTTATGGTATAGCTTCAGATGGTTTTCTTTATAAAATTTCGATTACCGATGGAGCAGAAACAAAAATTGGTTCAACAGGTATTGAACTTACAGACGAATGGGGAGTTCCTTATTCTCAGACTGGAGAAATAGATCCAAAAGATAATACTTTCTATTGGTATGCACAGGACAAAGATTATAACACAGCTCTCTATACTGTTGATTTGAATACTGGTGCAGTTACAAAGATTGCCGATGCCAATATTACTATGTATGGTATGGCAATTGCTCCTGTAGCACTCAATGCTAATGCTCCTGCTTCTGTTTCACAATTAGCAGTTGCGTTTAGCGGAACAAATCTTAATGGCACGGTAAGTTTTACTTTACCTACTAAAACTGTTGGTGGAGCTAATTTGAATGGTAATGTTGATTATGTTATTACAGCCAATGGAACACAAATAGCTACGGGCACAGCACAACCTGGTACAAGTATTAGTAAGCCTGTTCAGCTATTACATAGTGGCGAATACAATTTTGTAGTGACTGTATCTAACTCTGGTGGAACATCTCCAGCATCAAATATTAAGCAATGGATTGGATTTGATGAACCAGAAGTTGTAGGAAATCCTACGGCAACATTAGCTAATGGCATAGTTACAATATCATGGACAGCACCAACCGCAGGAGTGCATCAAGGAACACTTGGTAATCTGACTTATGATGTAATTCGTATTCAAGGACGTGATACTATAAGTGTTGCAGCGGGTATTAGTGGAACATCATGTACTGATGACTTATCTACTGTGCAACAGGCAAGCTACACTTATGCGGTTAGAGCAATTAGTGGCGATGTAAAGGGTAGCCGTTGGACAAATACTACATCATTAGTAGCTGGAGTTACTATAGAGCCTGATTGGAGTTATAGATTTGAAGGACAATCTGCCTTATCAATGTTTAAAGTAATTGATGCGAATAACGATAAGTTTACATGGTGGTGTAATGGTGTTTTAGGTTATGGTGCCATGAGTTACCAAGCTCACGCTACTATCGCAAGCGATGATTGGCTTGTAACTCCTGCTATACATCTCTCTTCTGACCGCGTTTACACAGTGTCATTTAAAGTGCGTAATATAATGAAAACACCTCAAAATACTCTTGAAGTAAAGTGGGGAAAAGGTAATAATCCAGAACAGTTAACAAACACTTTAATCAATACTTTCACTCCAGAATTCTCGGAAACAAATGGAGAATGGCAAGTATGCACTGCTGACATTATCCCTGATACTAATGGAAACTTCTATATTGGGTTCCATGATAATACAAGTACCACAGATAAATATCAGATAGCAATTGATAATATCTCAATTACTAAGACTGCATATTCATCTGCTCCTGATTCGGTAAAATCGCTGATAGTTACCCCAGCACAGAATGGTGCATTGAAAGCTACCATTCGCTTTACAACTCCAAATGTTAGTCTCAACGGAGCTGCTTTAAGTCGTATAGACAGCTTTACTATAAGTAGAGATGGAATGCAAATTGGTCGTATAAATGCATCTGCAATTGGAGCTCAAGTGGAATGGACAGATGAGAACGTTCCAACAAGCGGATTCCATACTTATACTATAACACCTTATCTTGATGGTCATCCTGGTCGTAAAGCTACAAGTAAGGCTTATATAGGAATAGATGTTCCCCATAACCCTACAGGTATTATGTTTACCGATCAAGGTAAAGAACTAAAAGCTGTGTGGGATAGATTTAAGTCAACAGGAGCTAATGGTGGATTCCTTAATCCTGAAGGTGTTAGTGTTACTTTCTATACATTAGAAAAAGGCGACTTTGGGTTTGAATTGGGTGACTCTTTGACGACAAGTACTCTTGGTGCAACAAGTGCAACTATTCCTTTTGACCCTAACAAAACCACAATGGAAGACGGAAAAACTCAGACTTTGGCTTGGTTTGCTGTTAGAGCTAATAGTGATGGAGGACAGAGTGAGTATATAACTGCTCGAGGAGTGGTTGTAGGACCATCTATTCCGTTACCATTTAAGGAAAGTATGAAGGGTGGACAGTTAGATAATGGCTTTGCTTCATTATTAGGTAACGAACAATATAATAGTCGTAAAACTGCTGCTGCGTGGCGTGTTGTTACTGATGCAGCTTCAGATAAAGACGGTGGTAGTTTCGTTTGGGCAAATTATACTGAAGTGTATGCTGGAAACGACGTTGAGTTCACAATACAGCAAGGTGATGAAACTTCTGTCAACATGCCAAAGGTTGCTCTTGCGGGAGCTGCAAATCCAAAATTATTCTTCGATTTGTACTCATTGATAGGTAATGAAGCTACACTGAAGGTATTAGTGCAGACTCCTGATGGAAAAGACCATGTAGCGGCACAATATGATCTTAGCAAGACAACCAAGAATGGTTGGGAACGTCAAACTATTGATTTGGGTGCCTACTCAAACGAACGTTACATCATTGTTAAATTTGACGGTGTTGCAAAGGGTTCTAAGGTAATGATAGGAGTAGATAATATAAATATTCTTGATCAGTTTGAACGTAACCTTGCTGCAATAAGTATCACAACACCAGAAAGCGTTATAGCTGGTAAGAAAGGACAAGTTAAAGTTGTTGTGAAAAACCTTGGAGCTGTAACAGCAGAGAGATATTTTGCGCTTCTTTATATAAATGGTAACCAATGTGATGCAGCAAGCAGAATAAAGCAGCTTCCTTCAATGGCAAGTGATACTATAACGATGAAACTTCCTGTTGCTATCAATGAAGAGGCCACATCGTTACAAGTGAAAGCTATGGTTGTATACGATGGCGATATGCAGCTTAGCGACAATGAAACTGAAGCTAAGTCGGTTAAGGTTATACCTTCACCTTATGGTAAAATAAATGACCTGAAAGCACAAGTTGTTGCAGATAACAAGGTTGTGCTTACTTGGGGTCTCCCTACATTGCCCGAACCAAAGCGAATTATGGATGGCTTTGAAAGCTATTCTCCGTTTGCAAAGGATATGACCCCATGGACGATGGTTGATGGAGATAAGAGTATGGCAGGTGCATTACAGCCTTCTTCAACATTCCCTGGACAAGGAGAACCTTTTGCGTTTACTGCTTTCAATCCTAATTGGTGGATTGAAGATATGACAAACGTAAATCCAGGTTTGGCGCCTCATAATGGTAACCAGTACGCTGCAGCTGTTTATGGATACGATTCAAATCGTAAATTTATGACACAAAACAACTGGCTCATTTCGCCACGTTTGTCTGGCAGAAAGCAGGAAGTAACTTTCTATGTATTGAATATTGCTACTCGTCCTGGTGATACAAATTTTGCTGAGAATTTCGATATTCTTTATTCTACAGAAGGTACCGATACAGCTAACTTTGTCAAAATAAAGAGTGAAAAAGCAAATGGTACTACAGCATATAACGAAGATGCCAATTGGAAACAAATTACTGTTGAGATTCCAGAAGGGGCAAAATATTTTGCTATTCATCATAACACGCCTAAGGGTAAATCTTATATATTCGGTGTGGACGATGTAAGCTATGAGCAGCTATCAACAGGTGCTGATGATAAGATAACAGAATATATTATATATCGAGATGGAAAGAAGATTGCCAGTGTGAAAGGTGACCAAAAGACCTATACCAACACTCGTGTAACAGGCGACCACGTATATAATGTTACCGTTGTATATACTTCTAAAGATGGAGAAGTTAATGAATCTGGCTTCTCTAATGATGCTTCTACTAATGCAACTTCTATAGAGGTTGTTGAAGATACATCTTCTTCATACGATATAACAACTATCAATGGAGTAAGAGTACGTACTGGTGCTAAAGATCAAAGTGGATTAAAGCGTGGTGTGTACATTATCAATGGTAAGAAGCGAGTAATAAAGTAAAGCTGATAGATAGCTTGTTGTTTAAATAAAGCAAGCGCAAAAGTATAAAATATATTTAAAGAATAAATTAAGAGGGTGTATCAAAACAATTTTTGGTACACCCTCTTTATGTAAACTTGACAATCAAAATAATTGTCTGTATATAGGTTATCTTATATCCTCACGAATAATATGCAATTATATCCCACAAATGGTGGCATATAAATTCATTTTATGTGTGGATTCAATTGGTGCTGAAACATAGATGATTATGCTTATAATTTGGCACTATCAAAATATTTATTATCGTGAAGTAAAATTATTGCTTTTTCTTAGGCTTTCTTCTTGCCCATCCTTCTTCGGAAAAATCTGGAATTTCACCTTTTAGTTTGGTATCGTGTTGGAAGAATTGTCGCCAGTCCCCTGATGGAACAGTTTCTTGCTGTGAACGAGCATTGCGCTTTGGTTTACTGTTACGTTCATGGCGGCTATTGTTAGAGCGGTTACTATTATTATCTTCTTCGTTTCGTTTGCTACGACGTTCTCCATTGCTGCGATTATTACGACCGTGTCCACCTTCTTCAGCATCGTTACAGCGTACTTCACGTTTCTTGTAATTAGCACCATTAAGAGCCTTCATCACCTTATTGGCATCTTTCTCAGGAACTTCAATATATGAAAATTTACCCAATAAATCGATATGTCCAACTTCTTGGCGACCATGAACGTTCTTATTGATAAACTGCATGACTTCGCCAGGATAGAATCCATCGTCTTTTCCAAGGTTAATGAATAGACGCTTGTAACCAGCTTCAGGAGTGCGTGGAGCTTTACGATTACGTTCACCACGACTGCTGCGACTGCTACGTTCGCTTTCTCGGTCGCTACGCTTACCCGATGGCTTTTCTATTTCGGGCGCATTTGCATAGTATTCCAAGAAGCGATTGAAAGTCATACTTATGATTTTCTTTATAATATCTTCCTTGTCGATATATTCGAAATGGCGATTTATATCTTTTAAGAATGGTTCTATTTCTTCTTCGTTAACATCAACTTTCAGAATTTCATCCATCACTTTGAAGAGCTGTTTGCTGCAAATATCTTTTGCTGCTGGCAACGTACCATCTACAAAGTCCTTCTGAATGATTTTCTCGATAGCCTTTACCTTGTAGCGTTCGCGAGAGTGGATAATCGAAATAGACGTACCCTTCTTGCCTGCACGACCAGTACGACCACTTCTGTGAGTGTAGCTTTCTATGTCGTCGGGTAATCCATAGTTGATGACGTGAGTCAAATCATCTACATCCAATCCACGAGCAGCAACATCTGTAGCCACGAGAAATTGCACATTATGCTGGCGAAACTTCTGCATTGTTAGGTCTCGTTGCTGCTGACTAAGATCACCATGTAAGGCTTCTGCATTGTAACCATCGCGAATCAATTTATCAGCAATCTCTTGCGTTTCGACCTTTGTGCGACAGAAGATAATAGCAAAGATACTTGGGTGGTAGTCTACGATACGTTTCAAGGCTAGATACTTGTCCTTCGCGTGTACCATATAATATATATGGTTCACTTTTTCGGCTCCTTCGTTTCGGCTCCCCACTACTATTTCTTTATAGTCGTGTAGATAGCTTTTAGCAATCTTCTCTATTTCTCGGCTCATTGTAGCAGAGAACAATAGTGTGTTGCGATCTGAAGGAACACCTTCGAATATGGCATTGATACTTTCAGAGAAACCCATATTCAGCATTTCATCAGCTTCATCGAGTACAACGTTATTCACAGTGTCAAGTTTAGCTACACCGCGTTTCATCAAGTCTATAAGACGCCCAGGAGTAGCAACAATGATTTGTGCACCTTTACGAAGCTGGCGACTTTGCATATCGATAGATGCTCCACCATAAACTGCTGCAACGTGGAGTCCATCAATATGTTTTGAGAAATCGGATAGGTCGTCTGCAATCTGCAAACAGAGTTCGCGTGTCGGACTAAGAATAAGTGCTTGGGTTTCTTTCTGCATTGGGTCTACTTTCTGCAAAACAGGTATTCCGTATGCTGCGGTCTTACCTGTACCCGTCTGTGCGAGTGCTATTACGTCGTTACCATTGCCCAATAAATAAGGGATAACTGCTTCCTGAACTGGCATCGGTTGTTCAAAACCGAGCTCTTCTATTGCGCGGCGAATCTCTTCGCTAACGCCTAATTCTTCAAATGTTTTCAAACTATTTCTTTTTTATGAAAGTAAGAATAGAGCATAAATTAAAGAATGATGCCATTCAAACACACCATAACGATGTGTATTAACCTTAATGTCAGAAACTTTAAATGTTATAACCCACCCAAACTTTTGTCTATTATTACTTGTTCACCCAATTGGTTGTCAGCCAGCCATAATAGACAACACTCTGTTTGAACGATGCAAAGGTACTGAAAATATTTGATATACAATGTTTTTGTTTGTTTATTATATTTTTTTGTGTAAAAGTCGTATCTTTGCAATTTACTAATAAACTAAGAAATAAGTTATCAAGAATGGAAATAATAAAGTTTCGTCCTCTATTGAAACAAGCTTTATGGGGCGGTAATAAAATAATACCTTTCAAGCAACTTGACACAGAAATGGAGCAAGTAGGCGAGAGCTGGGAAATTTCTGGTGTGAAAGACAACGAGAGTATTGTTGCAAATGGACAATACGAAGGAATGAAACTTAATGACTTGGTGGCTTTACTAAAGGATGACCTTGTGGGAAAAGAAAATTATGAGCGCTTTGGTAACGAGTTTCCATTGCTTATCAAGTTTATAGATGCTGATAAGCAGCTATCTATACAAGTACATCCTGATGACGAACAAGCAAAGGCAAGCGGGCAAAGAAGAGGTAAAACAGAAATGTGGTATATTATGCAAAGTGCCCCTGAAGCAACCTTGTTGAGTGGTCTAAAGAGAAAAATAACTCCTGAAGAGTATAAGATGATGGTGGAAAATCATACCATTACTGATGCTTTGTCTAAATATAATGTGGGCGAAGGTGATGTTTTCTATTTACCGGCAGGACGCATTCATTCTATAGGATCAGGTACTTTCTTGGCTGAAATACAGGAAACAAGCGATGTAACTTATCGTATTTACGATTTTATGCGCAAAGATAAAGATGGTAATTATCGGCAGTTGCATACCGAAGAAGCGTCTGAATGTATTGATTTTAGCGTTGAGAACGATTATAGAACAAAGTACAAAACTCGTAAAAATGAGGGCGTAGAATTAGTACAATGCGCACATTTCACAACATCTGTTTACGATCTTGACGAACCACTGTTGCTTGATTACAGCGAACTTGATTCTTTTGTTGCGTTAATAGCATTGTCTGGAGAATGTATATTAAGTACTGATAATACAGAAAGTCAACTAAAAGCAGGCGAGACTGTACTTTTGCCTGCAACAACACAAACTTTAAAGGTGTCGGGAAAGATAAAATTCTTGGAAACTTTCGTTTAACAACCATTCAGAAAAACAAGTACTGAATAGTCAGATAATTTATGTAAGTTTGCAATATTTGATATGGTAGCAATAGATAATTTAAATGGTGAAAGACGTCGTCAAGGACGTATTGAGGTAATATGTGGTAGTATGTTCTCTGGCAAAACAGAAGAGCTAATCCGCAGAATGAAGCGTGCTAAATTTGCAAAACAGAAGGTTGAGATATTCAAACCAGCTATTGACGTGCGTTATTCGGAAGAAGATGTAGTGAGCCACGATCAAAATGCCATTCGTTCTACACCTATAAATTCATCGGGAAATATATTGTTACTAGCTTCTGATATAGAAGTTGTAGGAATTGATGAGGCTCAATTCTTAGACGAAGGTCTTGTTGATATTTGCAACCAATTGGCCAATAATGGTGTAAGAGTTATTGTAGCTGGCCTTGATATGGACTTTAAAGGTGTACCATTTGGCCCTATTCCTGCTCTTTGTGCTGTTGCCGATCAAGTTACAAAGGTACATGCTATTTGTGTAAAATGTGGTGCTCTCGCTTATGTAAGCCATCGTTTAGTCGACAACGATCACAGAGTTATGCTTGGTGAACAAACAGAATATGAGCCTTTGTGTAGGGAATGCTATCAAAAGGCCTTGTCAGAAGAAACGGAACGCAAACTCTCTAATTCTTAAAAGACACATAGTTGAAAACTCAATAAACAGGAAAATATGTTTGATGAAAAGATTACGTTCGATAAATTCATACGTTGGTTCTTAGTAGCCACCTTGATTTTTGCCGTACTATATGTTGTAAATTATCTTAGTAATGTATTATTGCCCTTCTTTGTAGCATGGTTCCTTGCTTATCTTCTCGATCCGGTTGTGAAGTTCGTACAGTACAAGCTAAAAGTCAAATTACGTGTCTTAGCTGTCGTTATCACAATGTTGCTGGTAATAGTTGTCATTACGGGAGTTGCATATACCATTGTTCCACCAATGATAGATCAGGTTGAAAGGCTAGGTAACGTAGCTAATAAATATGTGCAAAATACCACACATAGTAACAATATCATGGCTATGGTGCGAGAATGGATACAAGAATATGAGCCACAGATACGCCGTTATCTTAATAGTACAGAATTTACAGAAACGATAAAGAATTCTATTCCAAAGTTTTTCTCTTTCTTAGGGCAGACTGCAAGTGTAGTTATGAGCATTATAGCATCATTTATTACCTTATTATATTTATTCTTTATTTTGCTTGATTATGAGTTTCTTGTCAGAAACTTCATTAGGATATTCCCGCAGAAACATCGTCCATTTTGGAATGATTTGATGGATGATGTGCAAATCGAGTTAAATAATTATATTCGAGGACAAGGCTTAGTAGCACTTATCATGGGTATTCTGTTTTGTGTTGGTTTTACTATTATAGACTTTCCAGTTGCTATTGGCATGGGAATATTGATAGGCGTACTCACTTTAATACCTTATATGCATGCGTTGGCGTTTATCCCAATGGCATTCCTTTCATTACTAAAGGCAGTTGATACAGGGCAGAACTACTTAGTAGTATTTGGCACTGCAACGCTTGTCTTTGCTGTTGTACAGTTGATTTGTGATTTAGTTGTAACACCAAAGGTAATGGGGAAGGCAATGAATCTTAACCCTGCTATTTTACTTCTTTCGCTTTCTGTATGGGGAGCATTGTTGGGCTTCATAGGTTTAATTATTGCTTTACCATTGACAACCCTTATCATGGCTTACTGGAAACGCTATGTTACAAAAGAAGAAGAGCAGATAACAGAGGTAAGCACGGAAAGTACTCAAGAATAAAGATGTTTCTAATAGCTTTGCTCTGCTATTATATTGTTTTTTGCGAGTAGTTGCTGTTCTTTAAAAGTAGTAAACTTGGAAAAATAAATAAAAACTTTGAGAATAATTTGGCTGTATCGAAAAAATACAGTACCTTTGCACTCGCTTTTGAAAAGGAAGTTTGGTAAGATTCGCTAGCTCAGTTGGTAGAGCACAACACTTTTAATGTTGGGGTCATGGGTTCGAGCCCCATGCGAATCACAAAGAGGATTTCAGTAACGAAATCCTCTTTTTTATTTATGTCTAATCAATATGTTGGTAAATTCTTCCAAAGGACT
Organism: Prevotella aurantiaca; assembly: GCF_015262605.1. Lineage (NCBI taxonomy): Bacteria > Pseudomonadati > Bacteroidota > Bacteroidia > Bacteroidales > Prevotellaceae > Prevotella > Prevotella aurantiaca. The sequence continues at coordinate 22,742 of NZ_JABZSJ010000022.1, forward strand.
TAATCTCTTTTCTTTTCCATTCAGTCATCCTTTATTCATATAAAGGACTATTATACTCATCTCTTCAATGAGATAATAGTTCGAAATCCAGACCTTAATTTAGTGCCCAATACAGCTGGATACTAATTTAATCGCATTGGAAAATATCTCTTGTATAAACCTTTTCTCTTACGTCGTCCAATACATTGTCATATCGGTTGGCAATTATTTCATCGCATTCAGCTTTGAATTTTTGGAGGTCGTTAACCACCAAACTGCCAAAAAATGTCGTTCCATCTTCAAGTGTTGGCTCGTAAATCAGTACTTTTGCTCCTTTAGCCTTTATGCGCTTCATAACTCCTTGAATAGAACTTTGGCGAAAATTATCGCTATTTGACTTCATTGTTAATCGGTAAACACCTATCACACAAATCTTCTCTACTGTTGGATTATAGTTGCCTTGTTCGTTATAATCGTAATAACCAGCTTTATTTAATACTTGGTCTGCAATGAAATCCTTGCGTGTTCTGTTGCTTTCCACAATGGCTTGAATTAGGTTTTCAGGCACATCAGAGTAGTTTGCCAATAGTTGTTTTGTATCTTTTGGTAAACAATAACCTCCATAACCGAATGATGGATTATTATAGAACGAACCAATGCGTGGGTCCAGACATACACCTTGTATAATATGAGATGTATTTAGGCCTTTTACTTCTGCGTATGTATCAAGTTCATTGAAATAGCTTACACGTAAAGCCAAGTAGGTGTTAGCAAATAGTTTTACAGCTTCAGCTTCTGTTAATCCCATGAAAAGTGTAGGAATATCTTCTTTTATAGCACCTTCTTTTAATAGTTCTGCAAACTCATGAGCAGCTTTATCTAACCGTTCGTCGTTCTCTGGGCGAGCTACAATGATACGACTTGGATATAAATTATCATATAGAGCCTTACTCTCACGTAAGAACTCAGGTGCAAAAATAATGTTTTCGCAGCTGTATTTTTGTCTTACGCTCTCAGTGTAACCCACAGGAATAGTCGATTTTATAACCATAATAGCGTTAGCATTCACGCGTATTACATGTTCAATCACCTCTTCTACATGTGTTGTGTCGAAGTAGTTGCGCACAGAATCATAGTTAGTTGGCGTGGCAATTACAACGAAATCAGCATCGCAGTAAGCTTTCTCTGCGTCTAATGTAGCCTTTAGGTGCAACTCTTTTTCTGATAAATATTTTTCAATGTAATCGTCTTGAATAGGCGATTGTTTATTATTGATAAGGTCTACCTTTTCTTTTATAACATCCACCGCTACCACGTCATGGTGCTGGCTTAAAAGTGTTGCAATGCTTAGACCAACATATCCTGTTCCAGCAACTGCTATTTTATATTTTTTTTTCATACGAGCTGTTTTCTCAAAATCCTTGCAAAGATAGCCATTTTCTTACAAATGCGTGCCTTTAATAATAAAAGGTAGATATTTGAAAGGTTAGTTATATATTGGCGTACTCATTCCACTTCGTTATCTAAATCTGTTTTTTGCTTTAAGAAACCTGTTACAATGAAAGGTAAAATATTCATGATAGCAACGATAACAAAGAAGCGTTGATAGCCTAAATATTCTTGTAGGATGCCTGTAAACCACCCAGAAGCCATAAGAGAGAATGCTGCTACGGCACTAGCTAAAGAGAATCGGAAGATAGAATATTTGCCTTGTGAACAATAAAGGAGCACATATATATAAGCTATAATACCGAAGCCAAAGCCAAATTGTTCTATTGCCACGCATGTATTGATAATGGATAGTGTTGAAACAAAGTTAAAGCTAAGGTAAATATAAAGCATTTTGGGCAATGTTATAGCGCATACCATAATCCAAAGGTTGTTCCATAATCCTCTTTTTTGTATGGCATAGCGACCTAAAAGGCATCCAGCAATTGCTGCAAAGGCACCAACTGAACCTTGTACAAGACCTAATTCTTGAGGTGACAGGCTCAATCCACCATTACTTCCTGGGTCGATTAAGAACAAAGGCGCTATTCGGAAGAACATTCCTTCGGGTATTAAGAACAGCAACAGAAACGAAAGCAACGCCATATAGTTGGGCAATTGCATGAAGGTTATTTTGGTTTCCAACCACCATCGTCTTGTAAGTCCGCTGCGAATAGGTGCAGACGGCTTGTCTTGTGGACGTGGCAATACGATAGCATGGTAGATAAAAAGCAGCAAGAAAGTTATTGCAAGAAAGTAAAAGGTAGTAACCCATGAACTTTCAACTACTCTATTCAACACCTCTAAGTTGCCTGCCAGCATCAAAGGAAGACCCATTCCGATCACAATTGCCACCAATAAGAATACAGAATAAACGCTACTCAGACTTGGCAGCTTACGTGATATGATAAGTCTGTAGTATCTTGCCACGGCAACATCGTGTATAACAGCAGCACACGCTGTTGCAAAGATGAATAGAATTGACGATATTTCCCAATATGAAGTAGTAATTGACCGTGAAATACCATACATTGAAGCTGCCATTAGTAGTTCCATTACAAGCACCCAAAAGAGTTTTGTGGCATAGCCAGTAACAAATCTACCTAACCAAGGGCGCATAATGAAAGGAACAAAAGCCGAAGATGTGATCAATGTTATGGTGCTATTCGACAGTCCCATACGGTTAAAGAATACCAGCGATACAAGAAATACAATAACATAGGGCAACCCTCGTGTGAAATACACGGTGGGTAGCCATAGCCAAGTTTTTGTATTTGTCTGCTTGTTTGTATTCATTCTGCTTGTTTCTGCTTATGTTCTATCTTTTTGTCAAAGCACTATTGATAGGCTTTTGTTATTTCTGCACCTTTATAATAGTGCAATAATATTTCTTCATAGCGATACCCTTGCTTCCCCATCATGGCTGCACCGATTTGGCAAAGTCCTACACCGTGTCCCCATCCAGCCCCTTTTATAACAAATTGCTGTGGTACGCCATCTTTTATATCTACCTTTTCGACAATGAATGCCGAGCTGTATAGATGGCTTTTGCTAAGTGAACGTCTTATTTCAAGCTCTTTTCCAATGATAAGCGTGCGCTCCTTGCCAACTATTTTCAATCGGTATATGCGACCACTCTTACCTCTTTCCAATGGAATAAGGTCAATAACATCGCCAAATAACACTCCTAATTTCTCCTCTAATAGTTGTTTTACTTCCGCTTGAGAGTATGTTTGAGTCCAACGATAGAAGTCTGTTGTTTCTTGATCGAAGTCGTTTAGCACCTGAGATAATACTTTTTGGTCAGTCGTATTGCAGAAAGCACGAGGCGACGATAGTATCCAATGATGCACAACTGCCTCATCAGCGAGGTCGGGTAGGGGTGTTGTGTCGGGCATCGTGTCGGGAAGTGCCTGCAGATAAGGCTTTCTTATATTCTCCCAGCAATATTGAAACTCTTCAACTGCACCGCCACAACACTTGCTATACCGTGCATCGCAAATTTCACCACAGCTTGTTAGTATCTCTCCTGCTGTCTGTTTAATAGCCTCTACAACATGTTTATTGGCAGCTTTTGTTATACCTTGATAACGCTGACAATGGTCGTCGGCACACACATCAAATCGTTTGTGGTCTTCGCGGTCGTACCAACGCACAATTTCCTCATCGGTTTTGAAGAACGAGAGTTGTTTGTCTGCATTGTTGTTTTCTGCTTTTCGTTGTTCCATTTGTGCTAAAAGCCAACTACGCGATATAACAGCGTGCGCTTTTAATAGTTCCAACGACGATGTAGCACGCATTTCCGAAGAGATAACACTGATAAGATAAGTCTCAACTGGAAGTTCGTTGATGGCGCAGATATTGTTGTTTTCTACTATAAAACGCAACTTCCCTAAGAATGTTTGTGCTTCTTTTCGCTCCCAATGGAAGTTTACTCCGATGGTAACATCTTCGAGTGTAAACGACGATTGAGTATCATTTGGTTCGAAAAGGAGTTCATCGTAGAAATTGTTTTCCCATAGAATACGACCTTCTGATAGTTCTACAACCTGCTTACCACATTGTTCTAAGCTGCAAACGGCATAGGGAGCATTCAGCGAAAAGCATAGTTTGCTTGCACTAACAATGCCTACCGAAACGATTGGTTCCTTTTTTATTTTACTCGTTTCCATTCTTATATTTTGTTATTCCCCTTTATTTCTTATCTTTTCGATTACTTCCTGCATCGTTTCAGCAGGCAGAACTATTTCTTGCATTACCTCCATAAGCAGCTTCTCGTCTATTCTTTCAAAGTCTGTTTGGCGTGGAAGAATCAGCATACCACCCATGTCCAATGCTCCTGGACTGATTAAATACTGCTCGTTGCCCTCCTTTGAATAGCAATCTGGGCGGTGTTTGCGTCGTGGAAATATAACAGACACTGTGTCTAAACCCTCTTTCCATACAACAATGTTCATCATTGGTTCCGCCTCATCAGTTTGTTGAGGCAGCGATTTGTATACAATGTTGAACAGTTGTGTGCCATTTTCAACACTTCGACTCTTGATAGCAATTGCAGGACAAGCGAAATCGATGATTTCAAAGATACCTTCCGTCTTGTTTATTCTTAACAATGGATTTGCAGTAGCATCGAGCTGGCTCCACATTTCCTGCACGGGCAACATGCCACTTGTGCCTCCTTGGAAGTGAAGATGGTCTGGTGCGCTTGCGCCACACTTAGGACCATTGTAGAAGAACATAAGTTTTGGATAATCATCGCTAAGTTTTTGCAAGTCAGCATAATGCTTTTGTATAAGCTGAAGCTGATGTTGACGTGCCGCAATGGTAAAATGAACAGGCAAAATGGGGAAAGGATTCACCAATATATCGAACTCTTTACCAAACGGAAGACTTATTTGTACCTGTGGACGATTATCTTTGCAAAGAAAGCAGGGACGCTTTGCAATCGTAGCCTTATCTATCTTTGCCCCTGTACTCACCATTCTTGCAGGGTTAAATTGTAGCTTTAAGCCATTATTGAGCCGCTTTGTCTTCACCAAACGTAAATCACTGAACCGTTTTTGGGCATCTTTCCACTGGTTCAGTTGGCTGTAAAAAAAGGCTCTAAACCTTTTGCGCCCTCCTCTTCGCCTTGTTTGTTGAGTTGCTGACGCGCTGTTAGTTCTATTGTTCGTAGGCGATCTTTGTAAAGGTTATTCGCATTTACACGGTCAATGCTTAACGCTGCATCGCTGTTTCCGCCCCAACGACGACACAAATATAGCTCTTCGTAAATGCGCCCGATACGGAATTGACGGCTAAAAGCCAAGCCCATAGCGTAGTCTTCGCCGTAACTGGTATTTGGAAACTGCACTTCGCGAGCCAAAGGAGTATAGAATGCACGCGGCGCACCTAAGCCGTTGATGCGGAGCGCATTGTTGCAGCCGTTATCTTCTGTCCATTCTGCGTGGTCAATCAATCCTGGAGGGAGTGTGTTAAGGTCGAAATCGCACATACGATACGAGCCTATTATCATTGCTGCTTGCTGTTCGTGGAAGGCATCAACAATCTTTTGGAGTGTCTGTTCAGATGAATAGAGGTCATCACTGTCCAGTTGTACGGCAAATCTACCGCAATGTTCACTGTTCACAGCATAGTTCCAACAGCCTCCAATGCCGAGGTCGGTGCGATTAGGAACAAGGTGTACCAATCGATTATCGGTCTTAGCAATCTCCGAAAGTATGGCAGTTGTATTGTCAGATGAATGATTGTCTACAACAATAACATTGTATTTAAAGTTGGTTTTCTGTGCTAAAGCCGACGAAACAGCGTCGCGAATGGTCTTTTCACGATTGAAAACGGGGATAACAACAGTAGCCTCGACAGCAAAATCACCGCTTTTAAAGTCGGGCTGTGTATACTTCTTAGTGTCTATCAATCCTCCAACATCGTACAAATGTGCTGTTGCTGCACGTTCCATTTCTATCTGTACCTCACGATTACGAGGGTTTACATAATCGAATTGCTTTTCTCCGCTTCTGCGTAAGTCGTCTTCCTCTTCTGTATAAAGGTATTCGTCTAAGTGGAAAATCTTACCTTTTCTACTTAAATACAAGCGCAAATCGTACCAACCAGCAAACTTATAGCCAGCCTTTTCTGTTTGTTCAGCATATTCACGAAGCATCTTTGCATTAATAAGAACCAACGAACCAAAATCGAAATCGTCGCGAAGGCTACCTGCCTGATAGTCGATAACAGGGTGGCGTACCACCTTTCCTGCCTCAACAGAATAATGGTCGGCATAGGTTAAGGCTGCTTTCGTGTCGGCAGCCACGCGCACAAGTCGTGTTAAAGCGTGGTATCCTAGAGTAATGGGCGAAGTTTTCATATAGAAAAGCACGTAGTCGGCAGTAGCACTTTGTGCCATTTTCAATATGGTTTCCGTTGAAAGAATGTTTCCTACTTGTATATAGCTGATGCTTTCAGCTGCTTTTTCGCTAACCTTCGTACTATTGGAAGTAAGCAAAAATACTTTTGCCACCTCGTCTTCGTTTATGAATTGTGTTGCAAATAGTTGTGCTTGCTGTGCGTTTTCGCAAGGAACAAAGCAATCTATTTTATTCTTTATATTCATTAAGTTGGTTGTTTTCGAGTAAGATATAATTTTGCAAAGATAGTGCAAGCGAATGTAAAGAGAGTTCACTCTTGTTTTACTGAGTGCCGCCTATCTTATGCAAAGATAGCATAAAGGACCGAGATAGACGAAAGAAATAGTTAAAATTCTATCGAATATTGGTATAAGAAAAATGTTGTGGAGGAATAAAAACCCTTATTAAAAAACCTTATTGTTGGGCATTAACTAAGTTCAGAACTTCTTGTTGTGAAGATTTAGAATGGTAGAATAAATGGAAGAAAAGGATTGTAAAAGTGTAAATATTTTTCAAGGGTATATGTTTTGTATAATCAATTAAGTATCAGTGTGTTGCAATACCCATTGTTTTACGCAGTAAAACAGGCTCTTTTGCATGGTAAAACAGGTCCTTTTGCGTTGCAATATAGATGCTTTTGCAATGCCAAAGCGTTACTCTTGTTTTTTAATTAAATTATCTTTACAAAATAAAAGCTATTTCCGATTGTAACAATCGCAATCGGCTTGGTGGTCGTTTATGATACCTATGCCCTGCAAATAGCTATAAATAATGACGGAACCAACGTATTTAAAGCCACGCTTTTTCATATCTTTAGCCACTTTATCGCTCAATGTGTTGCGGGTGCAAAGGCGTTTTTGGTGAGAGGGATAAACCAAAGTCTTGCCCTTAGAGAATTGCCATATATACTCGTTGAAGGAGCCAAACTCTTCGATAATGCGAAGAAAGGCTTGTGCATTGGCAATCATTGCTTCTATTTTACGTTGACTTTTCAGCATATTCTCTGTGCGTAGAATATGTTGAACATCGTCTGCGGTGAAGCGAGCCACCTGCTTAAAGTCGAAATTAGCAAAGCAATGACGAAACGTTTCTTGCTTTTTCAGCATCAACAGCCATGACAATCCACACGACATACATTCCATTACAAGATACATAAAGAGCATTTTATCGTCGTGAACAGGTACGCCCCAATGTTTGTCATGGTATTTTTGAAGGAGCGGATGTGTTTCAGCCCAAGCGCATCGTGCCATATTTAATAGACTATTTTACTGTTGAAGTCTCGATAAATAAGCACTTGCCATTTCGGCACAACGCTCTCCGTCGATACCAGCACTAACTATGCCGCCTGCATATCCAGCACCTTCTCCACAAGGAAATAAACCTTGAATACGCACGTGCATGAAGGTTTCGCGGTCGCGAAGAATACGAACGGGAGAGCTGGTGCGTGTTTCCGTAGCTATCATTACGGCCTCGTTGGTAAGGAAACCATGTGCTTGCTTGCCGAAATTCTTAAATGCTTGCTGCAAGCGAGAGGTTATATTGTCGGGCAACCAGAAGTGTAACGGACTGGAAATGAGTCCTGGAGCATAGCTCGATTTAGGTAAATCGTACGACAAACGCCTGTTTACAAAGTCTGACATACGCTGTGCGGGAGCCGTTTGGCGCATATTTCCCTGTTGCCAAGTATCTTTTTCTAACTGCTCCTGAAAGTGCATCATGCGCAATAAGTCGTCGCCTTCGATGTCTTCAGGGTTGATTTGAACCACCATTCCAGCATTTGACCACTTTGTTCCGCGGTTAGCTGGGCTCATACCATTGGTAACAATCTGTTGTGGTCCTGTAGCTGAAGGAATAACAAAACCACCCGGACACATACAGAATGAATAGACGCCACGTCCTTCAACTTGCGTAACAAAAGCGTATTCGGCTGCTGGAAGATATTTTCCACGACCATTTTTGTTGTGGTATTGTATTTGATCGATGAGTTCAGAAGGGTGCTCCAAACGCACACCAACAGCAATTCCTTTTGCCTCCATCTCGATATTTGCCTCTTGACAGTGCTGATATACATCACGAGCGGAGTGCCCTGTGGCAAGAATAACAGGTCCATTGAAAGTCTTTTCCTGTTGTCTGCCTTCGTAAGCAGATAGCGCTTTCACGCCAACAACCATGTTTCCGTTGGTTTCCAACGCCACCATTTTAGTTTGGAAATGCACTTCTCCGCCACAAGAAATGATGGTATTGCGCATATTCTCAATTACTTTAGGTAGCTTATCAGTACCAATATGCGGGTGAGCATCGGCAAGAATGCTTGTAGAAGCACCATGTTGGCAGAACACATTGAGTATTTTCTCCACCGAACCACGCTTCTTACTGCGTGTATAAAGCTTACCATCGGAGTATGCTCCTGCACCCCCTTCGCCAAAACAATAGTTCGATTCAGGGTCTACGATATGTGTTCGAGATATTTGGGCAAGGTCTTTTTTGCGTTCGCGCACATCTTTTCCACGTTCAAGAACGATAGGACGCAACCCCAATTCTACCAACTTCAATGCTGCAAATAGTCCACCTGGACCTGCTCCTACAACGATAACACGAGGCGAATGACTTACATCGGGATATTCGGTCTTTATGTATTCATCGTCGTGCGGCACCTCGTTGATATAGACTCGAACCTTTAAGTTCACAAAAATATCACGATGTCGAGCGTCAATAGAGCGTTTCAAAGTGCGCACATGGTTGATAGTGCGCGCGTCAATACCTTTGTCTTTTGCAATAAACGCTTTTATATTCTCCTCGTTATATGCCACTTGAGGCATCACACGTACTTGATATTCTTGTATCATAATTCAGTTGGGGGTTGGTTTTAAAAGGGGTGTTGTTGTTCGCAAGATAAGCAATTAGTACACTCGAGGACCAAAAATGGCGGTTCCAACTCTAATCATCGTACTGCGACAGTCTATTGCTATCTCGTAATCGCTACTCATTCCCCACGACCGTTCCTTAAATTCGGGGTCGTCAGCAAAGTGTTTTGCTTTCACTTCGTCGAAGAAATTAGCAGCTAAAGTCATTTCTCTTCTGATTTGTTCGGTATCGTCTGTGTTCGACGCCATCATCATTAAGCCTGATATATGCACATTTTTTAGTTCACGCCATTCGCTTTCTTCCAATAACTTTCGGCAATCGTTGATGCTAAATCCATACTTAGAATCCTCTTCAGCGATGTGCAATTCCAATAAGACATTGATGATGCGGTTATGCTTTGTAGCCTGTTTGTTGATTTCTTTCAGCAGTTTCATAGAGTCCACAGCCTCAATCATAGAGATGTAAGGTGCAATGTACTTCACCTTATTCGATTGCAAATGCCCTATAAAATGCCATTCAATGTCAGTTGGTAGTGTCTTTGCTTTAGCGGAAAGCTCCTGTTCGTGGCTTTCACCAAACATACGCTGCCCTTCATTATAGGCTGCTTCAATGTATTTGTTAGGATGATATTTACTGATGGCAATTAAACGAACGCCATCGGGTAAACTATCTTTTACTTTGTGTAAGTTTGTTGCTACATCGTACATAGTTCAGTTGTTTTATGGTATTCTGTGCTTCTTTATTATTCGTATTCAGGCTTTGCATCTGCTGCCTGCGATGCTGCTTTGTGCTCAAACACGTCCATAATCTTTGTATCGGCAATGGAAACGATGTCGTAATCAATCATTGTTTTGCCCATAACCTCGTCTACATGTTTTACAGCTCCATTGACAGAGTGAGCTTGAACAAGGTATGTTATGGTAGAACGCTTCTCTTTTTCAGTCTTTTCATCAATGGTAATGAATGCCAAGCGAGCCTTGAACCATTTATCGTCGTTATCGGCATCGCTAAAGAAAATCTCTCCATAAGCTGCAGGAGTAATAGCTTTTACATCAAATTCACCGCTGATATAGTGCGACATCTCCTTTGTTATAGCGCTTTCTGCTTCAGAAAAGCTTAGCGCTTCCACTGTATATGCCTCCGTAACCTTTTTGTTTTGACCATCTTCCATAGTCTTATCGTAACGCACCTTGGTCTCAAACCAAGAAGTAGTTTTGCTTCTCATTGTCTTATTTGTTATTTATCGGGCACTCTAAAGCGTAACTGCAAAGAATGAACCGCATCGTTTATACTTAAATGCAAAAGTAGTAAAAAAGTCTGGCTTAATATATTTTTCATGCTATTAAAACGAAAAAAAGTTCTATCTTTGCATTCGTTTATTAAGCAAAAGAATTACAGCGCACAAGCAAAAGAACAATAAAATACAAGTAAATGAACTTTCCTTTATTTATAGCACGAAAGATAAATGGCAATGAAGACAAGGGTAGGAAAGTGTCTAAACCAGCCATTCGCATTGCAACACTTGGGGTTGCAATTGGTCTTGCCGTTATGATTGTGTCTGTTTGTGTCGTTCTTGGCTTTAAACACTCTATTCGTGATAAGGTCGTTGGCTTTGGAAGCCATATCATGGTGGCCAATTTTAAGTCGCTTCAGCGCTCGGAGAACTATCCTATTGTGGTAAACGATAGCGTAAAACATGCTTTATTGAAAACAAAAGGAGTGCGCCATGTACAGCGTTATACTTACACGCAAGGTATCTTGAAGACTGATGATGACTTCCTTGGTGTAATGTTGAAAGGTGTAGGAAACGACTTTGACTCTACTTTTATTCATCAAAATATGGTTGCTGGTAGTATTCCAAAGTTCTCAGATGTAAAGAATCAGCAACAGATACTTATCTCAAAGACCATTGCTGATAAGCTTAATTTGAAGATAGGAGATAAGATTTATGCCTACTTTGTAAATGAACAAGGAGTACGTACACGCCGTTTTACAATATCGGGTATCTACGAAACCAACTTAAAACAATTCGATTCGCAGATTTGTTTCACCGATTTGTACACCACAAACAAACTGAATGGTTGGCAATCAGAGCAATGTAGCGGTGCCGAATTGCAAGTGAACGACTTCGAACAACTCGATGCTATCGCCTTAAACATATTAAATAAGGTGAAAGGAAAGGTTGATAAGTATGGTAGTAGCTATTCTATGTCTACAATAATGGAGCAAAATCCACAGATATTCTCATGGCTTGACCTCATGGATTTGAACGTTTGGATAATCCTTGCGCTTATGGTTTCGGTTGCAGGAGTAACCATGATTTCTGGTCTTCTCATCATTATCTTAGAACGTACGCAGATGATTGGTATCTTGAAAGCGATGGGAACTAAGAATGCTCAAGTACGTCATATCTTCCTATGGTTTGCAACTTTCATTATTGGAAAGGGCTTGCTGTGGGGTAATCTTGTAGGTTTAGGACTAGTATTCTTGCAGAAATATACTGGACTTGTTACGCTTGATCCAAAGACTTATTATGTTAGCACGGTACCAGTAGAACTCAATGTACTGTTTATATTGGCTTTAAACCTGGCTACTTTATTTATTTGCGTCTTTGTTCTCATTGCTCCGAGCTTTCTGATTAGCCATATTCACCCAGCTAAAACAATGCATTACGAATAACGAGAAAAACCGCTTTGTTGCAAGAAAAGAATTGCACAAATTAACCAAAAAAGTGCAATTACTGCACAAATATTTTTGAATTGTGCAAAAAAATGAATATCTTTGCATCGTTTAAAGACATTTATAATGCAACAGATTCCAAGTTTTAATGAATTAATTGAGAAGAGTATCATCGATCATTGGGATTTAGATGCTCTGACAGACTATAAAGGAAAGACACTTCAATATCATGATGTTGCTCGTAAAATAGAGAAGATACACATTATGTTTGAAGCAAGTGGTGTGCAAAAAGGCGATAAAATAGCTCTTTGTGGACGTAACTCTTCAATGTGGGCTGCGGCTTTTTTGGCTACGCTAACGTATGGAGCAGTGGCTGTTCCTATCTTACATGAGTTCACACCCGACCAGATTCACAACATTGTAAACCATTCCGAGGCGAAGATTCTCTTTGTTGGTGATGTCGTTGCAACGGAAATTGATACTACGAAAATGCCTGCACTCGAAGGTATTTTCTATCTTCCTGACCTCTCGCTCACGTTGAGTCGCACAGAGAAGCTTACATATGCACGCGAACATCTCAACGAAATGTTTGGTAAAAAGTATCCGAAATACTTCCGACCCGAGCATATTCGCTATTATCGAGAGCAAAGTCCTGACGAGTTAGCGCTTATCAATTACACCAGCGGAACTACAGGAAACTCTAAAGGAGTAATGATTCCTTATCGTGCAATGTGGAGCAATGCTGACTTCGCACGCAGTGTATTGGGTTCTATGGTAAAGCCTGGCAGTCATATTATAAGTATTTTGCCAATGGCACACATGTATGGTATGGCCTTCGAACTTATCTTTGAGTTCATTACAGGTGCCCATATCTTCTATCTTACACGTATGCCTTCGCCAGCGATTATCGCACAAGCGCTTGCAGAAGTAAAGCCGGTGCTCATGATTGCTGTGCCTCTTATTATTGAAAAGATTATTCGTAAGCGCGTATTGCCTAAGGTTCAGACTAACCGTATGAAACTTTTGCTGAACACTCCAGTAATCCAAAAGAAGGTGAAAGAGAAGATCTGCGAACAAGTAAAGCAGGCTTTTGGTGGCAATATCTATCAAGTTATCATAGGTGGAGCGGCTCTGAATAGTGAAATAGAAACATTCTTGAAGAGCATAAATTTCCCATTCACGGTTGGATATGGTGCTACTGAATGTGCGCCAATCATTGGATATACTGACTGGAAGACCTTTGTGCCAACTTCATGTGGTAAGCCTGCCTTGCATCAAGAGGTGCGAATAGATAGTGTAGACCCTGAAAATGTACCTGGAGAAATTCTCACTAAGGGTCCAAACGTATTGCTTGGCTATTACAAGAATGAAGAAGCTACCCGCCAAGTGCTTGATGCTGATGGCTGGTTCCATACCGGAGACCTTGGAACAATGGATGCCGACCAAAACATTTTCATCAAGGGACGCTCTAAAAACATGCTCTTAGGAAGTAACGGACAGAACATTTATCCAGAAGAAATTGAGGATAAACTCAACTCGTTGCCTCTCGTTAGCGAGTGTCTTGTCGTGCAACGAGGTGAAAAGCTTGTAGGTTTGGTTTATGTAGATGCTGAAGAAGCAAAGGAACTTGGGCTTAACGAGACCGACCTTAAGAAGTTAATGGAAGAAAACAAGAAGCAATTGAACGATTCAAACCCTGCTTATTGCAAACTTTCAGACATTGAAATAATGGAAGAAGAGTTTGTAAAGACGCCAAAGCGTTCTATCAAACGTTATCTTTACAAGTAATTTCAGCAAAACAACAAATACAGAAAATCCCTTTCAGCACTTAGCCGAAAGGGATTTTTTATATACGTTCTGTTCGAGTATGTATATACGAAAAGGGTGGCATAAAACTACTTTGGAAGAACTTTAATAGTAGAACTATTTTCTTTGTATTACCGAAAGCCGTTACAAGATAACTCCCTTGCTTTTGTAAAGATAATTCTCTTAAAAAGTGATAACTGCGCTTTGACGTTGCGAAAGCGGCTCTTTTGCGATGTAAAACCTACGCTTTTACCATGCAAAACAGCCGATTTTGGAATGCAAAACAATAGGTTCTGTAAGGCGTTGATAATTAGGGTAATTCAGTTAATTCCCTCTTAAGAATCTCTGGAGACTGTCAAAT
>NZ_JABZSJ010000098.1:0-1596 GCF_015262605.1 Prevotella aurantiaca
GCTCTCCATTGGACAGTCTGCGGTGTTTTAGCCAAAAATGGTGCGCACCATAGCCATAGGCAAAGAACTTATCAAGTTCCGTTTCGTCGGCTATTTTGTTGATAGCCGACCTTAACTCCTCTTTGTTGTCGGATAGGGTTATTGCATTAATAACCCTAATGAGAATATGCGGTATCTCGTCCGCCCAATTGTAGATGATGTTTTCAATCTCAGTTTTCATATCTCTGATAATTTAATGGTTCATACTTTATGCTGTCGCTTTCATTCTTCGGCTTATAAGACCTCGATTGGCATTCACAAGGTTTACTATCTGCTCGTGGTATTCAGTATTCTTGTTGCACACCCCACGACTTTGCACCACTTCCAAAGTTTGTAATGATACTTCAATGGTTTCTATTCGCTTGCCTTCAATGGTAGCTGAAAGGATAAGGGAGTCCTCCTTGAGGTAGTATGCATTAGAGAAGACGCAATGGTGCATTGATACACCTTCTTCTAAATGCTCTTGCACGCTCTCTAATACGTGGACTTGAATTGTGCCGTCCGTGAAACAGATACCGAAAAACTTGGATTTAAGTTCCTTGAAACGCTTTTCGTCTTCCATTGCCTTCTGCTGCTTCTGTTCTATCTCCTCCCTTTCACGCACTCTGAGAAGTTCCTCGTGTCTGCGGTCGTGTTCGCCTTTAAGGTCTGTGGGGCATAAATATTTTGGATTATGAATATCCTTTCCTAATCTTCTAAGTGTATCTACATAATCACTCCAAAGAGAAATGTCTGCTATCTCATAGCCGTTACGGACTGCAATCTTGTAGGATTGCCATCGTTCCTCAAAAGACTTCTTGTTACTAAGAAAGTAACGTAAATGGTCTGTGCTACCTGCCTTTAGCAATGTTTCCACACGGCTGTCTGTAAGCAATGCAGGAATAAGCTGGGTAGGCACGATGCCATAGAAATTATCCTTAAAACCATTTCTGCGAAGTATGTCTGTAACCTTGAACTTCGGATATATCGGTGAGTAGGCAATATGCTGATAGGCTTCATTATCGTTGCGTATCGCCATAGGACTATAATAGGAAAAGGTATCAACATAGTGTCCCAATACCCTCTGTATGGCAACCACAGCTTTTCGTCCCTGCATATTCCACCAATATTGCCCAATCTCAATTATAGAAGTCTGTGCTTTGTAACCTTTCTCCATACCCACAATAAGTAGGAACATACGTAATACTTGAAACTCTCCACAAGTGGTAAGTATGGTGAAATACTGCTTCTGCTGCAACTTGCGCTCGTATGTTTCCTTGACCTGCAACTTTGCCCTGCAATGAGGGCAAGTGCAAGTTTCTCTATGTTTGTCCATTACCCAACTATGCCCACAATCCATACAAGTGGTGCGACCTTTTGGCAAGCGGTAGGCGAAGTGGTCTATACACTGACGAAATGCCCACTTACTTTGTGTCTTGGTTATCGGGCGAAGATACTTGCTTTGTTCCAAAACTGCTTTTTCAAATTTGTTTCTCGGTTTCATAGGCTTAAAAATCGAATAGTGATGGTTGTACTTGGGTTGTTGCGTTCTCAGTCTTTTTCACTCGTGCGTTACGG
>NZ_JABZSJ010000023.1:0-35575 GCF_015262605.1 Prevotella aurantiaca
ATGATTTAGCTTAATCACATTTTTCATCGATCTGTGATATCGTTCTATCTTTCCCTGCGTCTGAGGATGCAAGGGTTTGCCATGGATATGCTTGATATTATATTCCTTACAGAGATACTGTTTGAGAGAGGAAGCAATATAACATGGTCCATTATCTGATAACAGACAAGGAGGATTCTGGAATGTAACTCCTGCCTTCTCAATTGCTTTATCTATTGTTCTAGATACATCATCAGAAGTCATACTCGAACATAACTCCCAATGGATAATATACCTGCTGTAGTATATTTCTTATACCAATTAAATACATACAGTTTGGGAACGGAAATTACTGATTAGAAAAGTTATAATAATAAACATCGAAGTTTATTATTATAAAAATAAAATTTATAATTATGTTTTTTTATTTTTTAATTATAAATTTCTTAGCTATCTGGTAAAACTCTATTCGCATATAAATCTTCTTAGAATTGCAATTATATAGGTAATTTTGCTTTATTATTTCTCTTATCTTTTTTAATTTTCTACCCTTGTCCTATATATATCTCGGGCTGTGAGGTTATCTAACGATTCATACATAGGACTTATTTGATGAGTTTCAAGTTTTTTTATTATCGATCAAAAATTCTTATTTATTTATTATACAAACTAAAACTCCAAACTTAATTGGAGATCAAGTTGTGCTCTTTTGTTTGACAACGTTTCATATCAAATAAGGCGAGATACACCGATAAAAAGATTATTTCTACTCTAAAGTAATCTCCAATGGCATCTTTTGAGCAAAAAAAATCATTCATAAAAGAGTATATTGATGAAAGTCAAAAAGATAATAGATTTTTCAGAGGTTTAGGTTTATGTATAACTTCTATTTTATTGTATAAGTCCCCTAATAAAAACGTCTTAGTTTTACATCTCTACATTAAGATTTCAAGCTTAAAGGAAACACAAGACAAATCAATTCAATATAAAGAAACAAATAAACCGCCTAACTCTCATCGAGCTTGGCGGTTTTAAATTCTTAACAGTAAGTAAATGATGTAGCCTATAAAGCTTACTACAAACTAACAAGTAAGTTTTTTCTTTAAAAGTGGAAAGATACATCAACGCCTATTTGGAAAGGATTTCCAAGCTGGCCAAATGTATATTTTTTTCCTGTTGCAGCACTTTGTACAGCAAAAGTATTGTATTTTGTGTCGGTAAGATTGCGTACCCATAGGTTTATGTGCATAGGACCAAAATCAGCATCAGCATGTGCACCCAATGTGGCATAAAAGTTTTGTGCAATGCTATTTTGCTCGTCCCAATAGGTTTTTCCTTGCGCAGATAAGTTTAATCCTACTATAACAAAACGCAAATGAAATTTGTTCGTAGGGTCGAGTAATGCAGCTGGATCAACATCAATTCGATAATCTGCATTAGCAGCAAGTGTATGCTGTGGAACGAATGGAACTCTCTTGCCTTTGTAATCTACAATCGTACCAGAAGTCGTTTCGGTATATTCATCAAATTTAGTACTCGTAAAACCATAACTTAAAGCATAATTGAGCTTTTTATTGAGGGTTTCGCCTCGCAACGTAGCTTCTAAACCACACGAGTGACTCTTTCCTGCATTAGTCATCATACGGCCAAATCCGTAATTATTTGCCAATACAGATAATTGTTGATTTTTAATTTGCATATAGTAAGCTGCCACATCTAGCGTCATTTCTTCATTCATAAGATTAAGGTGTGCGCCTACCTCATAATTGAAACTGGTTTCAGGTTTGTATTCTATGGTCTTTGCTATATTTTTATAAAAGTCGTTATCATGTTCCACATCAACATCACCACGCGCTCCTTGTGATGCGGCAGAAAGTTCGGTCTGCAATATATCTGAGAACATCTGAATATTGAAACCACCAGCACGATAACCTTTCGACCATGTAGCATAAGCGTTACTGCCATTATTGAAACGATAGGTTAAGCCTATTTTAGGCAACAATTCTTTAAAATGGTTTTTCTCATTATGAGCAAGAGTTGATGTAATAGTTGGTTTTATGTTTATACCCATCACACTCTCGTCTAACATTAAACGTGCAGAAGTGTTATAATCAATAGCAACGTGCGAGTAATCGTAACGCAAACCAAGAGTTGCACGCAAGCGGTCAGTAATATCAATATTACTTTCGTGATAAAGGCCCATGTTAAATGTTGGAGTTCTGAACATTTCAAATATAGGGTCCATTTGCATGTTTATCCTTATACCTCCGGCCTTTTCTATAGCAACTTTAGCAGAAATAGCAGCTACTTCCATTGCTTTTTCTTCAGACATTCCCTTCTTTATTAAATCGGCTGCAATTCGTTTTGTCATTACTGCCAGCATTCCGTTATACGCATAAGCAGTAATTTGTTGAGAGAGAGCCTTATTCATGTCGCCACCAAAATATACTGGGGCTTCTGTTTTCAGCCACTGATAAGATCCATAAGCTCCAAAAGCCCATTGCCAAGAGCTTTGACTTTTGCTTTTTACAGACAATTCTTCGGTGATAGAGTTTTGTAATTGATATTGCTCCAGATATAAAAAGTCATTGGGTAAGTAATCATTATCCATTTTCAATCTATCACGAAGATACTGCCATGAGGTCATCGAATTTATCACAAAACTATTTCCGTTATACTTTAATCCTATCCCAGTATTCAGCATATTGCGCTTGTAAGCACTCTGTCGATTCTGATTTGGAGCTTGAGTACCAGCTTTTAAGGTATAGTATGGTGAGGTTATATCGGTTGTTACAACTTGTTCTTTTGTAACAACCTGACCATATGGGAATCCGTATTGGTTTACAAATTGATAATCGGCAACAAAACTTAGGTCAAGTCTCTCATTCGGATTCCACAATAAGCGTGTTTTTCCACCAAATTCATTGAACTTATCAGCACGCTCGCCAGTATATTTGTTTGTAAAGAAACCATTTTGTCCGTCATAGAAGGCTGAAACAGCAAAAGCAGTTTTATCGTTCATTCTTTTGTAATGACTAATCTCCGCTTTACGCCAAAAATTATTTCCTAACGAGAGTTTTAGGTCGGTGCCTTGATAAACAAATGGATTCTTACTATAAAGACGGATCAATCCGCCTTCAGTATTCATACCATAAAGTGTTCCTTGTGGACCATGAAGTATATCAATGCGATCTATATCGTAAGTGTGGAAGTTGAATGCGCTTTTACTTTGAATAGGCATATTATCAATATACATTCCTACCGCAGGCGAATTTATACGCGAACCTATTCCGCGCATATAAATTGACGATGTATAACGTGCTCCATACTCAGGCATTACAAACGAAGGCACAAAAGAAGAAAGTTGACGTAAGTCTTGTGTATTAAGGTTACGTAGTTGCAGCTGATTGAATGACGTACTATTTAATGGTTGCTGACGCAGAAGATAAGCTTCTTTGGGGTTATCGTAGATAAACACCCCATCAATGTCGTAAATACGTGCAGTATCGCTTATTTCATAATTATTATCGGCCAATAATGATATTGGCAAAAGCGAAAAAAAAAGAATCGTAAATAAAATTTTGTTCATTACTATTTTTGTTATATCTATCTAAAATTTCTTTATAGATGCAAAGGTAAGGAAAACCAAGTAATTAGACAATCCTTATTTATTAGGAAATTTATATATAATATGATGTTTTCGTTGTAAAAGAAACGCTTCTATATATAATCAGAACTTTGAAAATTAGAAATCTAAAGTATTCTGCAAACGTTTAGGTGTAATGGACATTTGAAAACAATAGTATAAGGTGTGAAAGTCGTGCGTAATAATATAGAAAACAAACTTACAACGTGTTGATTAAGTTTAACAAGGTAATAGTTAATCAGCGATTACGTTGTAAAAAAGGAAAAGCAATAATAAAATTATTCGTTTACAACACCACAATGAGGACAACGTCCCTTTCGGTGAAGACGAGCACCACAGTTTCCACACTCATATGTATCCCTACTTCTTTTGAACCAAACCCCAATGGCATAATAGATGTAGAATAAAAGTAGCAAATAGCCTATATAATATAAGGTAAGAACTGAGAAAACAATATAATTCACAGCACAAACAGCAGCCAAACCGCACAGATATATAAAGGAATCATTAGAGCGAAGCAATCGGCGAACGTCATCAAGAGCTGCAATTGCTATTATTAGAATAGCCCAAACCAGTAACAAAAAAATATTTAATAGTATTGGCTGCGAGAAAGGATTAAGCGTAGGATGAAAATAAAACTCTCTCCATGTTTCGGGTGCAAAGAGCTGAATGCTTGCATAGAATGTGGCCGACGTTGCAACAATCATTGTCAATAAGGTAGGGTAGAATGAATTTATATCGTTAAAGTGCACAATATAAGCATTGCGCTTCATAATCTTTCGCATCAAATAACCTACGCTAATCAATGATATAATAACTAAGAAAATTAGCAAGTGAGTATTGGAAAACAAAGAGATAAATTGAGAAATTGGCTTGTCGGGGTCAACATTCTTCAATAGTTGCTTCTCTCGCGCCCAACCAAAGGCAAAATCTTCCGTAGCAACGCGCACCCAAACTGAATCGATACTATCGTTTGGAAGAATACGTATATCGGCTACAACTAACGACTTTCCCTTTCTTACAGCAAATGAGTCGGTTTCGAGATTATTCACAACCTCCTCTGGTTGCTGCCTTAAAAGCATCAAAGAATCTTTATTAACAACAAAATTAAAGCCTTCGGAATAATGATGCTTAACACGAAAAGCAAACGAATCTAACTTTGTCGTGGCACCATACCAATCCATACTTTTATCTTTTGCATCAAATAATGA
Organism: Prevotella aurantiaca; assembly: GCF_015262605.1. Lineage (NCBI taxonomy): Bacteria > Pseudomonadati > Bacteroidota > Bacteroidia > Bacteroidales > Prevotellaceae > Prevotella > Prevotella aurantiaca. The sequence goes on from NZ_JABZSJ010000023.1 coordinate 4,837, forward strand.
AAGCGAATCTTGCTCAGAAAGTATACGCCTTGATATTTGAGCTTCTTGGATACTATCAGGAAGACGAAAGTTCGATGGTGTCTTTTTGTGGTAACAACCTGTAAAAACAAATGATGATAATAGAAACAAAAACACAACTCCAAAAGAAATATACATCTCTTGAAGTTTGTTGTAAATTATCCTATGGTCAACTTGTTGTTTCATACGGTTATTATTCAGCATAGATATTCATTTGACAATCCTTGCAATCGAATTCTAAACGAAATCGTTTCTTGTCCCCAAGTTCTAAATACAGCGGTTCTTTCCACGTTGGCTTCTTGCCGCCATGCACAACACAATATCCCAACGAATAGCGAATGCAATGGCGACATTGCATAATAAGAGGATTATCGTGAGTGGGGTTGGTATCCATACACTCAAAAGCTGTCTTCACATTTGCTCCCTGTTGCTCGTAAAATGCTTGTGCCACACGATTGGAAACATTATATAGATAAGGGAAACGCTTATATTGCGAAGGATTGATGTATTCGAAGGCGGAAGCTTTCTTATTTTTTAAATCATATACCTGCTGCGGTTTCGTTTCTTCAACAAGCAATGGTTGAAGAGCAAAACTTTCAATAGCACTGCGCCTTAACTCTGCAAGCACACTGCTCGGAATAAAAAACTGGTCTGCATTATCGGCAACATCTACATGCTCACAGATATATATAGTATTTCCCAATTTAGTAAGTTGGCGGACGATATTCTCTCTCTGAGGTTTCTTAGCTTCTTGATGTTCAAACTGAATGGTAGCCTTTGTTTCAACTTTTGGAACACCAACGCCACTTAAACGAATTGCCAGAAAATAGCCATCAAAAGTCAATCCAAACTCCATTTCAATAGGTAGAAGTCTTACAGCTGACTGACCTGCAAGTTCTTTCTCGAAGGCTTGGTCTTGATTTCTATACAAACCCATTCCTGCTTTCAGCCCTTGTGGCATCTTGTAAGGATACAAACGATTACCAACTGCCTTGTTAACCCGAAATCCTTCCAATGCTTCTATGGTTCGTCCCTCACGATTTATTTGTTTATTGATGAAGCAGAGACCATCGCCATTGGCAAAACTTGCCGTTGAAGAAACATTAAACGAATCACGACGTATTTCTTTTACCTTGCCAACATACTCGCCTAAAGCCTTCGGAGTGTTGGGCGAGAAAATACCTTGCTGCCGTCCGTCAGCGAAATAAGATGTATATCCTCGATTAAAAGTTTTATTAAGATCTGGTGTGAAGTTGCATTCTACTCTTCCAAACGATGCTCGTCGGAATTCGTTAGGGTGTTTTGCAATAATAGCATTTAGCTTTTGATTATAAGCCGAAACAACATTCTTTACATAGTTGATATCTTTAAGTCGCCCTTCTATCTTGAAAGCACATGCCCCGGAACGCATCAAAGTTCCCAAATTATCTATTTGACTCATGTCTTTCAGCGATAGAAGATAACGCTGATGCTCTATCACCTTACCATCAGAATCTTTCAAGTCGAATGCCATTCTACAGAATTGGGCACATGCTCCACGATTTGCTGAACGCTCGAAACAATATTGAGAAGCATAGCAAATGCCACTATAACTCACACAAAGTGCCCCGTGAACAAAGGCTTCCAACTCTACTTCTGGTACAGCTGTATGTATGTTTGCAATCTCTTGCACCGACAACTCTCGTGCCAATACCACTCTTTCGAAACCCAAAGAAGCGAGCCAGCGAACCTTTTCAGCTGTTCTACTATCGCATTGTGTACTGGCATGTAGCGAAAGGTTGGTTTTTAGATATTCCTTGCAAGCTTTCAGTAATCCCATGTCTTGTATTAACAGAGCATCAACCTTAGCCTTTTCCAATTCTCGAACAAGCTGTAACATATCGTCCATCTCGTTGTCGTAAATGATGGTATTCATAGTTACGTGTACCTTTGCACCAAATCGGTGAGCATATTCGCACAACGTAGCTATATCTTCCACACTATTGCCAGCCGATTGTCTTGCGCCAAACTTAGATGCACCTATATACACGGCATCTGCACCATGGTCTATTGCTGCTATTCCACATGCCAGATTCTTAGCTGGAGCCAATAGTTCTATTGTTTTTATCGTATTATCCTTGCTCTGCATACCAATGCGCAAAGATAATCAATAAAACAGAGAAAAGACAGAAGAGTATATTAAAAAATCTAATCCAAGAGGGAGTTCTCTCCTACCCGTTCGTGTTATTCGTCTTATGAGTTAATTGATTTAGAGGTTTAGGTAACCAATCATAAACAATTAACAAAATAATTTCGCAAAAATGAATTAAAGAAATATCCATACCCTTTTCCTTTGGAACCTTCCATTACTTTCAGGTAATACATCAGTAGCTTATAATACAAAAAACACGGCAAGTACGAAATGTACATGCCGTGCCTTTATTTTAATATTTTTGAAACTTTCTTTTTTAGAGACGATAACCTACTGTGAACAGAAGCTGACCTCTATTATTATCAACCTTTGTTCCTACAGCTTCGTTAGAATACGATGTGGTTTTACTAGTTGCAGTGTCTTTTATATCAAAGTTTATCGTAGAGAAAGGATAGAAAGTTCCCTTCTGTGAGCTGTATTGGTAAGCCAAATCGAAATTAAATTTCTTCACTTGATAACCTACACCCAACGTAAATCTGTTAGTTGCTTCCCAATTAACGAAATCAGTAGCAGTTGAATAGCTAGTTCCAATAGAGACAATAGTAGGGTCTTTCTGTGCATTGGTATTGTACATAGGACTTACATAGTTGTAACCCAAACGCAAAGAAAGGTCACTTGTAGGCTTATATTCTGCACCGAACTTCAATGTACTTACTCCTTTTAAAGCCTGCTTAGTATGAGCGTTCATTGCTCTATCGGCCAAAGAACTTTCATAATATGTTCCATAATAAAAGTCATAGGTTACCCCATCATTTATTTGTGTGTTCATATTAGCATAATTCTCGTACTCATATGTAAGACCCAATGCAAGATAGTTGCCCACTGTATGTCCGAGAGAAAAACCAAACTTCCAAGGAGTCCACAACTTATAGTTATAAGTATTTGATACTTCTCCCCAATCGTTTACTGCTCCTGTATTAGTAGAAACATCTATACGAGTTTGATTTTCCGTAGTTAAATCATACCATGTAGGTGTCTTAACATATGCACCTATGCGGAAAGGTGATTCTGCAACAGGACGAACAATAACACCAGCTGTAAGATCGAAGCCTGAACCAGTAACACGACGGAGATCACGAACAGTCACACTGCCCACACCATTCGACAATTTTTCGGTATACATACTTTCTGAATCGTAATTAACATCCTTCAATCCTAAAGTTATACCGAGATAAACTCTATCTCTAATACTACCGCTAATGTTGAAATCGTAATTACCTATATAGCCTGAGCCTGCTCTATCAAAAGAATAAGAATCTGCTAAATAGCTATTGAACTTACCTGGAGTTCCTGCATCTGGTAATAATGTATTAAAATAAAGATAGTCTAACTGACTCCAAGCTAGTGTTACTTCACTGCTCTTGGGACTTTTAAAGCCAATATATCTTTCACCATTTTTACGTACATCAAAACCTCCATATTCTTCTGAACCAAGAACGTTCTTTAAGTAAGACTGGTTATTTTGTGAACCATTACCCAACTTTCCGCTTGCATTTAGAATATTGTTTAAGTTCTTACTCTTGCTATAGTTAAATCCAAAGTTGAGCTTAAAACCATAAGAAGAACTAGGAGAATAAACTAAACCAATTTGATCAAAACTTGTATTGGTGGTTTTACCATTAGCAAACTCCTTTGCATTGCTTTGCATAAGCAAGCCTCCACTCACCGAAAACTGAGTATGACGGAACAATCCAATACCTGCTGGGTTGCTACTGATAGTAGAAATATCAGCGCCAAGGGCTTCCATAGCTCCACCCATACCTACATAACGCGCTGTACCATTAAGGTCGTTGCCCACTAAACGAGCATTTTCGTATGTTTCCTGTGCTCCTAAAGGCAACGAGAACAGCGTTGCTGCAAGCAAATAATATTGTATTTTCATAATTATATCTTATTTTAGACCTAATCTAACTAATTTTTAAAAAACAAAATCTATTACCTATGACCTCCAAAACTACCGCCACCTGAGCGAGAATTACCAAAGCTTCCACCACCAGAACGTGAGCCTCCAAAGCTTCCACCACCTACAGCATGAGATGGACCGCTTGCTGGAAGTGAATTACTACGTTCTATATTAAATGAACTGTTACGTTCAACACTGTTTCTTCTGATAGTGTTATCAGCATTTCTGTCACGAGATATAGTTCCAAAACGATTACCTCTATCATAAGAAGAGTTATTTCTTTCAATAACAACTCGGTTGTTTGAGTTTCCGAATTGTCCACTACGTGCATTCATATTGCCAAACGAACGTTGAGCATTAGCACTATGCATCTGTCCATTATATGCTGGATTGTAACTTCCAAAGCTTCCGCCACGTCCATTCCAATGGTTTGCTGTGCCTGAATGACCTCCAGGATATCTGTATGTATAGACTGGAATACTATATCCATAGTAGCCATAGAAAGGGTATCTCCATGGGTCATTCCAACTGCTATAGTAGCCGTAATACCACCAGGGGTCAAAATAACCTGAGGTCCAACTATAATATCTCAAGTACCATGGAGCTACATAACCATACGATGGATAGAATAAAAAGTTGGAGTTTCCATATCCCCAAGGATAATAAAAACCATAGAAGTCATCAAACCTACCCATACGACGACTATATGCAAAGTCTTCTTCAGCATTCTCAAAATAACGATCAAACTGATAGATTGTATCTACTTGATAAGTTCCATCTTGATTTTTTATCTGAACAATATCATTTCCTAAAGAGTCCTGCCCTAGCTTTTTATAAACTTTATCCAACAATCCTCTTCGATTATATTCGTTGTCCGATTTATCAATTCCGCTGTAATATCCGTTTCGATGAGCTTTCTTAGAATCCTTATACTCACGGATAGACTCCTTAGATGGTGTAAAATACACATCATCTTGCGCCAAAATAGTTGTTGGTAAAGCAAGAGCCATAACAGAAAGTAAGATTAACTTTTTCATATTATTACCTCCTTTAATTTATTTTATTTTTTGTCTTATTTTTCATATGATGCAAAAATAACATATCTTAATGTGCAAATATACGGATTTTCCCTAACTTAACGTAGGTTTTTCCCTATTTATTGATATGATCATTACATACGAATACCATGCCACAAGATATAAAGAAACATTATTGTTGCATACATTTCAAACATTTTAAGTATATTTGCACAAATATTAAAAAAGAATTATGAAACGATCAATTAGTACAACTCTGTTCGTTCTTGCATTGACTTCACCAATCTTTGCACATACAAATGGATTACCAAAAGAAGACAATAACAAGTTGTTAACAACTCAAACTACAAACAAGAAGTATGTTCCTACTGCAGAAAATCTTGCTGCGCGGAAACGATTCGAAGGGTTTCGCTTCGGAATATTTCTGCATTGGGGCATTTACAGCACTTTTGCACAAGGCGAATGGTACTTAAATAACAAAATTAACAAAGATGAATATGCAAAGGCTGCATCGGCTTTTTATCCATCATACTTTGATGCCAACGCGTGGATAAGTGCTATTAAAGCCTCTGGAGCAAAGTATATTACATTCACATCACGACACCACGATAGCTTTTCTATGTTTAAAACAAAGGAAAGCAATTATAATATTGTAGACGCAACTCCTTTCAAACGTGATGTATTGAAAGAACTTGCTGATGCCTGTCATAAGCAAAACATAGATCTACATATTTATTATTCTATTCTTGATTGGATACGAGAGGACTATCCTATCGGCAGAACAGGATTATATACAGGTCGTAAACTAAAACCAAACTACGATACTTACTTCGACTTTATGAAGGGACAAGTTAACGAATTGCTCCACAACTACGGCAAAGTAGGTGCTATTTGGTTAGATGGTTATTGGGACCACGACAGCGACAGCATTCCATTTGATTGGCGGATGGAGGAATTCTATCGTTATATTCATAGTATTCAGCCAACTTGTTTGATTGGCAACAACCATCATATATCACCGATAGATGGTGAAGATTTCCAAATGTTTGAACGCGATTTACCTGGCGAAAACAAGGCTGGACTATCTGGTCAAGCTATCAGCCGCCTTCCTCTTGAAGCTTGCCAAACTATGAATGGTATGTGGGGATATAAAGTTTCTGACATCAATTACAAATCAACCGACCAACTTATTGAGCTCCTTGTGCGCTCAGCAGCTAAGGGTAGCAATCTCTTACTCAACATTGGTCCACAGCCAAATGGCGAACTTCCTGCTCTTGCACTCGAGCGTTTGCAAGGTATTGGCAGATGGATGAAGCAGTATGGAGGAACCATTTATGAAACAACAGCAGGTGATATAGCAGAAGCCGATTGGGGTGTGAGCACATCAAAAGGGAAGAAGACCTATCTGCACGTGTTAAAACGAGATGCTGAAACCATTTCTTTCGCATTGCAATCAAAGCCTAAACGCGTTATAGAATACGTTACACGCCAGCCTATTTCGTATATATATAATAAAAAAACAAAAGTGTTTACTATCCACACTGGCAAGCATCAGGACGTGGTAGATTATGTAATAGAAGTAGAAAAGTAACAATTATGCCTATATTAGAAGTTTGCACAGGTAGTCTGCAAAGTGTTATCAATGCGGTAAAAGGCGGAGCACAACGCATAGAACTATGTTCTGCTCTATCGCTTGACGGCTTAACGCCATCGTTAGGACTTATAAAAACTGTACGCACACTATATCCTCAACTCACAATTCACGCACTTATTAGAGTGCGTGAAGGAGACTTTTGTTATACTGAAGAGGAAATCAGAGCAATGGAGTCTGACATTAAAGCATTACTTCCATATGCTGATGCCATTGTTTGTGGAGCATTAACTCCAAAAGGCAACATAGATATTCCATCCACACGCCGACTGATTGAAGCTTGCGAAGGAAAGCCATTTACATTTCATCGTGCTTTCGATATTTGCAATAATCCATTGAAAGCACTTGATGAACTTATAGAACTAAACTGTACACGTGTACTAACTTCAGGACAAGCTCCATCGGCTGAAGCTGGAATTGGTACATTAAAAGAATTTGTAAAGCACACTGAAGGACGCATGATTATCTTACCTGGCGGTGGAGTTACTCCTTTAAATGCTAAGAAGATAATTGCAGAAAGTGGAGCTATAGAGGTGCATGGCTCGGCATCGGGTATGACAAAAAGCGGTAGAAAAGAAACTCTTACTGAAGTAGTTGCACAGATTCTTCAACAAATAAAGTAGTTAAAGCTATATAGAACACTGAATACAAACACGTTAAACTATACTTTTTTATTAATTAAAGAATAGATATAGTTCCCTGCTTTTACCGCTATCATTCTACTGCAAACCGCTCTGCAATAATGTTGCAGAGCGGTTTGCAGTAATACTATTGATAGGTTACAGCATCAGTGCAAAGTCATCACAGAAGAACTGCACGGAGCTTTCCACGCGACCAAAACATTTTTCTGCGATTACTATAAGTTATATATAAGACGCCCATCTTGCAATTGAGTAGCAAGATGGGCGTCTTTATTTAAAACCATTTAGTTATATATGTTGTAATTATAACTTTCCTATTACCTTTAAGATTTGCTCGCCTATATTGATAGTATAACCTTGTTGAACGTATACAACACGATTGAAGCTATCGCAAATCAGGAATATTGGGAGCGAAGGACTAGTTAATTTCATCTGCTCACGTATCTCATTTATAATCTTCTTTTCCACATCTGTGCCCCAAACAACATTTGAAGGAAGGTTCTCAAACTCCTTGAAGTTGAAGCGAGATAGGTGGTCTGCATCTTCAAAAAGGAAGATCATCTTGCGTCCCCACTTCTCAAACTGCTCCTTATAGGTGCTTATGTCGCGCAAAGTATGGTTGGTTGGTTCTTGGTTTGGCGCAACAATGCCAATCATATAGTAGCCTCTACCAGCCGTAGAGAGCAAACTCTTGTCGGTGTTGGTCGCCATATCATGGTAGATATCTTCGGCATTGAAACTGCCAATCACCTGCACAGCATCTTCGCTTTCGCGCATTGTAAACGGTAAACGTGTTTCTTTACCAGCCTTTATCGTGAACAAATGGGTTTCAGCCAACACCTGCCCGCTTGCCATACGTGTACCCGTAATGAGCATATAGGTGCCTTCTTCCAACTCAGCACCTTTCTCAAAGTCAGCTTTCCACGTAGCATCTTCAGGATAAGTAAGAAGTTGTGCAACACCATTTTCTATTTTATTTAAGGTGAAATGACTATAATATTTAGGGTTGTCGTTATACTTTGTCGGCTTGTATGCTAAGATTAACTTACCCTTTGGCACACTCTTTTCAGCCTGGTTACCTTCAAATTCCACATCTACCCAAGTATCGTTGGTATTGTATTGCAGCTTTCCGTTGATTTCATTGATACGTGCAGGGAATCCTAAACTGCGTGCTGCAGCAACAAAGAAGATGGCTCTACCCAACTTATCGGTTTTCTTTTCGCGCCAAACACTCATAGGCAACATACGCAATCGCTGTGGGTTGTGTGCCTCGTCAATTACGATATTCGACTTACACCACGCTATAAGAGCTTGCGAAGTCTTTATGTTTGCCATCTTTTCTGCCAAGAAATGGCGATAAGGAGTAAGCCATTCTATCTCTATACGAGGATTCATTACATACTTGCAATAGAGTTCCGAAGTATTTGTTTCGGCAACTTCGTGGTCTTTCAACACCTCTAACTGCACATCGCGAAGGTCTTTTTCCGAAATAACATCTAACAGACGCTGTGCCATTTCCTTATTCTTTGCCTCGCGCAAGAAAGTCTGAATGGTTGCATAATTGCCACGCGACTTGTCTTTCATCGTAGCTTCGTATGCCTGACGGATAGAGTCTTCGTAAGCTAAACGCTTTGTATTTTCTGCTCGTTGTGCATCGGTAACATTCGGAAGAACAGTACTTATCGATGGTGGCGTAATGTCCCAAGTCTTTGTTTTGGGCAATCCGTTGCGCTTTAACACAAGGCGCAGTTCCTTGGTTTTGCCAAACGAAACCTTGTCAATGCCTACCTTACCGTCTTTAGATGCCCATACTATCATATCGCCCTTACCTGCTGTAAGCGTAGCCACACCATTGCCGTTGGTTGTTTTCTTTGCAACAGAGTAAAATTCGGCATAGTTGTAGAGTTTAAATTCTACCTTTGCGCCTTTCACACGTTTGCCGTTTTCGTCTACAACAACTACTTTTACCTCTGCCGTAGGCGCATAATTGCTGATTACATTTATCTCCGTGTAGAGCGGAGTCTTGCTCATTACTTCTTCAGGACCATCGTAATCGCCAAACACTTTCGTGTGCATAAGCATACCACGAGAGGCACTTTCGTTGAACCAACCTAAGTTAAGAATAGGCTCAGGCTCACATGCTCCGAGGAAATACCACCTACCATCTGCCCATGCTTCTACCCATGCATGGTTGTCGTCGGTATGCGCCCAACGTGGCGTATATACTTGTCGGGCAGGTATTCCTACCGATCTAAGTGCTGCAACAAGAAAAGTACTCTCTTCACCACATCTTCCGTATGCAGTGCAAACTGAAGCTAACGGACTGCTTGTTCGCCCATCTGAAGGACGATAGGTTACCTTTTCATGGCACCAGTGATTTACTTCCAGAATAGCATCCTTCATTGATAAATGCTTTACTCGGTCCTTTAGCTCTGCAAAAAACACTTTTCGACTATCATCTAAGTTCTCGTTGTTTACACGAACAGGTAGTACAAAATGCTTAAACTCGCGCTCTGGAATTGTCTTTCCCCATGGCATTTCACGACGAGCCTGTAGCGCTAAAGCTATGTTTTCCTCATAAAAGGCTTTGCTATAATCGGTTTTGTCAGGCAAAGCCATGTACTTATAAAGGAAGTTTAAATAAGTAGTTTCGGGCTTTACAATTGTTTTTACATCTCTTTGTTGAGAAATGTAAAGATTGCCTGCACTGCTACTGCCGCTAAAGCACGAGGCTAAAGCAAGCAAAAATAGAATATTCTTTCTCATGTTAGTAAAATTCAGATGGGCTTATTAAAAGCCCATAATGATTTAGTTAATATTGTTTTAGGCAAAATTACGCTTTTTTATTGAGTAAGAAAAATTATATAATACCTTTTTTTAAAACAGCTTTAATTCTTTGATACATTATTCTTATAAATTGTCAGACAACCATAAGTAAATAAAGAATAAGGCATAACGTAATTATGAAGACCTAAAGTCATTCAACTATTTACTCATTTTCTTTCTTCAGCAATATTGAGAAATAGATTTATAAACTATCATTTTATCATTTTAAATATTTTCTTTGTACATTTGCAACACGTAAAAAAATATGTAATGAAGTACCTACAAATAACATTTAAAGTTAGTCCTGACACCGAATTAGTACGTGAATTATTAGTAGCAATGGCTGGAGAAGCTGGCTGCGATTCATTTGTTGAAGAGGAAAACGCATTGAAAGGATATTGTCTTGAAGATATTTTCGATGAAGAAACATTAAAAGATGGGATTTCTAACTTTATTCTTCCCGACACAAAAATAGAATATAAGGTAGACAAAGCCGAAGACAAGAACTGGAATGAAGAATGGGAAAAAGCAGGATTTGCTCCTATTATTATAAACAATAAATGTATAATTTGCAGTGAAAAGGAAGAAAATCCGCAGGCATTGATAGCGAATAGAGAGGACAATATTCCTATATTAGTGATAAGGATTGACCCTAAGCAGGCTTTCGGTACTGGCACACACGAAACCACACAAATGATTGTTACTCAATTGTTGGATATGGATTTAAAAGAAAAAAATGTATTAGACTGTGGTTGCGGTACAGGAATCTTATCAATAGTTGCAGCTAAATGCGGAGCGAAAAAGGTATGTGGATATGACATTGACGAATGGAGTGTGAGGAATACGATAGCAAACGCAGCGGCTAACAATGTGTTGCTTGAAGTAAAAGAGGGCAATAGGCAGATTATAAGCAATTTCAACGAACAATTTGATATCGTTATTGCAAATATAAACCGCAACATACTTCTTAATGACATGTCAGCTTTTGTACAAGTATTGAAGCCTCAAGCAACATTGATTTTAAGTGGTTTCTATGAAGAAGATGTCGCTTTATTAGAAGAGAAAGCCATTAGTCTTGGACTGAAAAAGAATCAATGCCAAGTGAATCACTCGTGGACATGTTTGACATTTCAACGGAATTAGACTCTGGAATAAGTAACTGCGTAAGGTTATAATACGAACCATTAAAGATATTAAGGTCTACGTAACCTTTTATCCCTGGCAATTTGCCTGCGTCTGTGTGCTGCCAGAAAAGCCATTTACCTGGGTATTCCATCTTATCAACATAGTAATGAGCTATCCAATAAGGATAATCATCAAAGCGAAAGTCTGACAAATATTGGTCTTTAAACTTGTAGTAGGTGTAAATAATTGGCTTCACATGAAACTTATCTTCCACTATATGCAACCAAGTAAGTATATTTTGCTGAAACTCCTCCGTGCTAATACCTGTCGGTTTTGTTTCAATATCCAACACAGGTGGTAGGTCGCCCGATTCTAAAGGGGTCATGGCTATAAAGAAATAAGCCTGACGACGAGGCGAAGAATTATTGCTCCAAAAATGATAAACGCCACGAATAAGTCCTGCTTCCTTTGCATTGGTGAAGTTAGAACGGAAATTTTTATCAACATGACTATCACCTTCAGTAGATTTCATAAAGACGAATCGTACTGGAGACTTCTCTATTAGCGCATTACGGAGTCTACCCCAATTTACATTTCCTTGATGGTGACTTATATCTATACCATGTATTTCATAACCATCGGGATAATCTGGGTCTCCATAAATAGCTCGCCAACGAAAGCCTGATGGGGCAACCAAAAAGAAATAAAGCAAACAACAATAAATAAAGGCAATGGATATGCCTCCAACCCACCATGCCCACATGGGCACTTTGCGCAATCGTGTGCGAATCTGGTCGATTGTTTGAGGAATATCCATTATCTTTCTTTTATATCATTGTTTCTTATTTAAAAAACAAAAACTTCTTTACCTTGTTCCAACGCTAACGTTCGCGTTGTTTGATCGCAAACATCCGAAGGTCCCCAATACTGAACAGGCCCAGGGTAAATATAGCTTGTTTCTTTTGCCCACTTACTACGTAATTTTACAAATTCTTTAAAAGGAGCTCCATCAAGATCCACAAGAGCCTTACGAATAACAGGCTTCATTTCGCCATTACGACGCTCTAAGTTCATCATCATTGTGATAGGCACGCCTCCAGCAATCCAATTTTCTGCCTTTTCAGTGGTATTCTTAACAATTGCCATATAACCGGTCTTTCCGTTGGCAATAAGCTGAACTGCTGAAGTTCCAAGGGAGTAGCAATAATCAGCATCAAAGTTTGATGGAGCTGCGCAACGGCCTTCATAACCCAAGAAGTGATGTAATGTAGCAAAACTACCATTATACTTTCCTTCTTTAGCCCATTTATTCAGTTTCACTCCCACCATTTCAGAGATAAGTCTCTCTGTCTCAATGAGTGAAACTTGTACATTTCCATGGGGGTCTCTATCTAGAGATAACTGACGTGCAACGCCTTCAGGAAGCGTTTCGAATGTAGCTTTGTTTCTCTCTGATAGATGTTCAATGATGTAAGCTCGCTGAGCATCTATATCAAGGTCTTTATAATCGTTTCCATGCTTTGCTAACAAATCGTTCAGTTCTTCAATGAGTCGTCCTATTGCAGGGATAAACTCAATTAATCCTTCAGGAATCAATACCACTCCATAGTTTCGCCCATCATGAGCACGACGTGCTACAACCTTTGCAATATCTTCTACTATATCGTTTAAAGACAAGTCGTTAGATTCTATTTCCTCAGAAATCAAGCAAATATTAGGCTGCGTTTGCAAAGCACATTCAAGCGCAATATGTGAAGCTGAACGTCCCATCAACTTAATAAAGTGCCAATATTTACGTGCAGAATTGCAGTCACGCGCAATATTACCAATCAATTCAGAATAAGTCTTAGTCGCTGTATCGAAACCAAACGATGTTTCTATTTGATCGTTTTTCAAGTCACCATCAATTGTTTTTGGACAACCAACAACCTGTACTCCATACTTTTTGGCTGCATAATACTCTGCAAGTACACAAGCATTAGTATTAGAGTCATCTCCACCTATAATAACAAGCGCCTTAATATCTAATTCTCGAATGATTTCTAAACCTTTTTCAAACTGGTCTTTTTCCTCTAACTTTGTACGTCCGGAACCTATCAAATCAAATCCACCAGTATTTCTATATTTATTGATAAGAACTTCTGTTATTTCAATATAGTTGTGATCAACTAAGCCTCCAGGGCCCATAAGAAAACCAAACAGACGATTTTCAGGATTTAATTTCTTTAGTTCATCATACAAGCCAGATATCACATTATGACCACCAGGAGCTTGTCCACCTGACAAAATCACTCCTACGTTTATTCTAATAGATTCTTGTTCCTCAGCAGGCACAAACTCAACAAGAGGCATACCATATGTATTTGGGAATAAATTTTTTATCTCATCATGATTATCTACACTTTGGGTAGGTTCCCCTTCTTTAATCTTGACAGCACCCTTAAGAGCGTTTGGTAGTTTTGGCTGATAGCTTGCTCTTTCCTTTTGCAAAGCACTCGTTTCCATACTCTAATCTTTTTAAACGTTATTATTGAAACAATCTATGTTATTGATGCAAAAGTAATGTTTTAAATTGATAATTAGGAACAAATAATGGTAAAATAAACAAATAACGCTAATTTTCTTGATACATATTTGTTTTTGCTATTTTTTTATATTATCTTTGACTCATCAAAGCTAATAAAAAGGATAGATAAATTAAAAAATGGGAAATAAAAGAATTCTTAAGCGCACCATAAATTATATCTGTGGCGATTTATTTTCAGAAGCTATAGCAGCATCGCTCTATGGTAATAATATAAACAAAGAGAATATAGAAGCACTTTTAACTTCTATTGTTCTTTTGCGCAATAAATATGTTGGTCGCATTTCGCATGTTGAACCTGGTATGAAAGCAAAAGTTTACTTCAAAGATTTAAAAGAGAAGTTCGATGCAGAGACAAACGAAATAATTGATCAAATCTGCAACTTAGTATAAAGTAATATGCTTAAAGACTTTGCTTCATGGCTTCTTTACAAGCGCATGAGATGGAAAACGGAAGTTACAATTAATTTCCCCAATAAGTTTATTATTTGCCTAGCACCACACACAAGTAATTGGGATTTCCTTATTGGACAACTCTATAGCAAAGCTGAGGGTATTAAGGGTAATTTCTTAATGAAGAAAGAATGGTTTTTTTGGCCATTAGGAATCTTATTTAAAAGATTGGGCGGTATACCTGTATTCAGAAGCAAGCACACCTGTATGACTGACATTTTAGCAGAACATGCAAAAAAAGCAGATACTTTTGGTTTGTGTATTACTCCAGAAGGAACACGTTCGCTAAATCCAGAATGGAAGAAAGGATTTTACTATATAGCATTGAAAGCTAATATTCCAATTTTACTTTATGGTTTGGATTATAATACAAAAACGATTGTCTGCACCCAAATTGTTATGCCAAGTGGAGATATTGAGGAAGATATGAAAACTATTAAACTATATTTTAAGAATTTCAAAGGCAAACATCCCGAGTTGTTTACCATTGGAGATATTAAAGAATGATGAAGAAATTATTGGCTTTCATTCTGAGCACTATATATATATCAGTGGGAGTTGCCCAAACAAATAAAACAGAATGGGGTAAAGCTGAATATAAAGGAAAACCATGGGTAGAGAATGTTTCACGCCCAAACACAATAACAGAAGGATTGAATGGCAGACATCTTTCAATTTGGTCATCGCATGGTCGCTACTATGATGTTAATAAAGGAATTTGGAAATGGCAACGTCCTAATCTTTTCGGAACTACTGAAGATCTCTACACACAAACTATAGTAATACCATACCTTTTTCCAATGCTGGAAAACGCAGGAGCTATCGTTATATCACCTCGTGAACGTAATTGGCAAAAGCAGGAAGTTATAGTGGATAACGATAATCCAAAATCAAGTGCCAACGCTGTCTATCAAGAAGTAAACGATAAAAAGAAATGGGAATCTGTTATCGGTTCAGGCTTTGCCTTTCATCCGGGAACATATTCAGAAACCGAAAATCCTTTCATAGCAGGTTCTGCTAGACAAATAAAATCAAGGAAACGAAATAGCAAACTTAGTCATATTTCGTACCAGCCTTATATCCCTCAAGATGGGAACTATGCTGTTTATGTTAGCTACAAAACAATTAAAAAAAGTGTTGACGACGCAGAATATATAGTTTTTCATAAAGGACAAGAAACACGTTTTCGTGTAAATCAACAAATAGGAGGCAGTACTTGGGTATATCTTGGAACATTTGAATTTGACAAAGGCTGCAATATCTTTAATCGTGTAGTACTAACGAATCATACCAAACATAGAGGTATTGTTACCGCAGACGCAGTTCGCTTTGGTGGAGGTATGGGAAATATTGTAAGAGGAAGACAAGTAAGCGGTTTACCTCGCACACTAGAAGGAGCAAGATATTATACACAATGGGCAGGAGCGCCAAGAAATGTTGTTAGCAAAAGTAATGGATCTAACGATTATAATGACGATATAAATACACGTTCTCTTTATACAAATTGGTTAGCGGGTGGTTCTTCTTATCTCCCAAATAAAGAAGGTCTAAAGGTTCCAATAGAATTAACATTAGGCGTACATAGCGATGCTGGCGTAAAAGCTGACGGAAGTACAATTGGAACCTTAACCATCTGTACAACAAAAGATGGCAACCCTACGTTAGGAACTGGACTCTCTCGAAACGCTTCTCAAATTTTTGCTAACCAACTTCTAACAGATGCAAAGCGAGATATAGAAGGTACTTTTAAAAGAACCTGGAATACGCGTGGAGTTAAGGATGCTAATTACAGTGAGACTCGCTTACCAGAAGTTCCATCTGCAATTATAGAAACACTTTCTCATCAGAATTTTGGTGATATGAGATTAGGTCAAGATCCTAATTTTAAGTTTACGCTTGCACGCTCTATTTATAAAAGTATTCTTCGCTATTCAGCGTCGCTTCATAAAAAGTCATACGTTGTCCAACCATTAGCTCCTGATAATTTTAGAATAGAATATGTATCAAAAGACAAGGTACGCTTAAAATGGAATGGAGTTAACGATCCATTAGAGCCAACAGCAAAGCCAACATCGTACAACGTCTATATGGCAACAGGTACAAGCGGATTCAATAATGGAGTAAATGTTCGTGGAAACTCATATGAAATAACATTAGAGCCCAACGTATTATACAATTTTAGGATTACGGCATGCAATCAAGGAGGTGAAAGTTTTCCAACAGAAGTGTTGTCTGCATATCATAAAGAAGGTGCCAAACAGACAATTTTGATAGTAAATGGTTTTTATCGACTTTCGTCTCCAGCTATTATTGACAACGAAACAGAACAAGGCTTCAATCTAGAAGCTGACCCTGGCGTAAGCTATGGTATTACTGCTGGTTGGAATGGAAGACAAAGCAATTTCGACAAGACACAGTTTGGTAAAGAAGGTACTTCTGCCTTAGGCTTTGGAGGCGATGAGCTTGTAGGGAAATTCATAGCTGGTAATAGTTTTGATTATGTAAGGACACATGCCGAAGCGATAGCAACTAGTGGAAAATATAATATTGTAAGTTGCTCAAGTAAGGCTATCGAGAATGGATACGTCAAACTTGAGAAGTATGCACTCGTAGACTTAGCACTGGGATTGGAAAAGAACGATGGACACAGTCTATACTACTACAAAGCTCTTCGTCCTGCTATGCAGTTTCAAATAGCTAACTATCTAATTCGCGGTGGCAGACTCTTTGCAAATGGCGCATATCTTGCTACTGATATGACCGGAAGTAATGAACAAGAATGGCTTGCTAAATTCTTAAAGATTTCGGCTGCAGGAAGCAATCAAAACAATTATGATGTTACCATCAGTGGCTTAAATTCGCGATTTGATATATACAGAACCATGAACGAGGAACACTATGGTGCTTACTCACCTGACGTGCTCCAACCTGTAGGTTCTGCTTTCAGTGTGATGACATATGCCGATAACACAAGCGCTGCTGTAGCTTATAAGGGTACAGATTTTCGTACTTTCGTTATGGCTTTCCCGTTTGAATGTATCAAGAATATAGATGTACGTAATAGAATTATGCGTGGCATTTTAGCTTACTTGTTGAATTAAAACAAGGCAGAATACCGAAGTTAAACTTAAAATTAAAACAATGGATTATGCATAAAATTCAAGCAAACGCATCTGGAACAAGGAATATAGAGGTTAGCAATGAGCATCTTGCTACCCTACACAAGTACTCGTTGTTATCCAACCTCATAGATTCAAATGGGATAGTAGACGAACTTGTACTTGACAAACTAAAATTAAACGTGCGCAGTTTGTTGGAATCAGAAGCAGCTAAAGACAAAAAACTGCTCGACCTATGCTTAGATGTTATTTATAATCAGAATATGAAAGCGTTCGGATTAAAGAACCTAATGGTCCTTTACAAACATTATTGCAAAGAAAAGAAGTCAGAAGAACAACTTGAAGAAGGAATAATAGAAGGAAATAAATAATAGGTATTTCCAACTCGCATTCTAGGTGTTTAGAAAAATATGACGTCATATTTTTTATTTAGTCCTATCGTCATTGAAATATCGCATATTTTATATTGCGATTTCCCTAGGACAAACGGAAATTTAAATAGAGGTAATACAATTTGAGTAATAATAAACCAACAAGAAGGCAAGATAAGGCGGCACAAACCAAAAACACAAAATCTCCACAAAAGAAATCAACTAACGGAGAGAAAAAAAATAAAGAACACGAAGCTCGAGCGACGACCTCACGCTTTATGCTCACCGATTTTTTGCCCACTACAAAGAAAGAGGTAGAACTGAGAAAATGGGATGAATTAGATATTATTCTATTTTCTGCAGACGCATATATCGACCATCCTGCCTTTGGCGCAGCCGTCATTGGGCGCACTTTAGAAGCAACTGGCTATCGGGTTGCTATAGTACCGCAACCCGATTGGCATGGTGATTTAAGAGATTTCAAGAAGTTAGGGCGACCACGCCTTTACTTCGGCATTTCCGCTGGCGCTATGGATTCGATGGTAAACAAGTACACAGCTAATAAACGTTTACGTTCTGAAGATGCTTATTCTCCCGACGGACGACACGACCTACGTCCCGAATATCCCTCTATCGTATATTCTAAAATTCTTCGACAACTTTATCCTGACGTTCCAATTGTACTAGGAGGGATCGAAGCTTCATTGCGCCGACTCACCCATTATGACTATTGGAAAGATAGTGTTTGCAAAAGTATATTATGTGATTCAGGAGCTGACATAGTTATTTATGGTATGGGCGAAAAGCAAACCATAAGTATTGCGCAAGAATTACAAAGTGGCAGGAAAATTAAAGATATAAAGGAAACACCACAAATAGCCTATCTATGCAAAAAGGCAGATATACCAGATGGCATAAAGGCAGACGACATTGTACTTCACTCGCACGAAGAATGCTTACATAATAAGAAGTTCCAATCAGATAACTTCAGACACATAGAAGAAGAATCTAACAAGAAACATGCTCAACGTATTCTGCAAGAAGTAGACGGACAATACATTGTTGTAAATCCTCCCTACCCTACAATGAGTACAGCAGAGGTTGATGCAACTTATGATTTGCCTTACACACGAGAGCCTCATCCAAAATATAAGGGCAAGGTAATACCTGCTTACGAGATGATTAAGTTCAGTGTGAACATTCATCGAGGTTGCTTTGGAGGCTGTTCATTCTGCACAATATCTGCTCATCAAGGCAAATTTATTGCAAGTCGTTCGAAAGAAAGTATCATAAAAGAAGTAAAGCAAGTAATACAGATGCCTGATTTCAAAGGCTATCTATCTGATTTGGGTGGTCCCTCTGCTAATATGTATGGCATGGCGGGGAAGAACCAAAAGGCATGTGAACATTGCAAACGCCCCAGTTGCATACACCCAGAGATTTGTCCAAACCTAAGTACAGACCATTCTAGACTGCTTGAAATCTATAGAGCAGTAGATGCTTTACCTGGCATAAAGAAGAGTTTTATTGGTTCCGGAGTACGCTATGACTTGCTTTTACACGAGAGTAAAGATGAGAAAACCAACCAAGCGGCACATGAATATACACGTGAATTGATTAAAAATCATGTGAGTGGACGTTTAAAAATAGCACCAGAGCATACATCAGACCGAGTTTTACATCTTATGCGTAAACCTTCGTTCAAGCAGTTTTATCAATTCAAGCGCATCTTTGATAGGATAAATAAGGAAGAGAATCTGCGTCAACAGATTATTCCTTACTTTATCTCATCTCACCCAGGATGCAAAGAAGAAGACATGGCAGAACTTGCGGTAATTACAAAAGAGCTTGACTTTCACTTGGAACAGGTGCAAGACTTTACGCCTACACCTATGACAGTTTCCACAGAAGCTTGGTATTCGGGCTACGACCCATACACATTGGAGCCAATATTCTCTGCTAAGACACCTCGCGAGAAGTTAGCACAACGCCAATTCTTTTTTTGGTACAAGCCAGAAGAACGAAAAAACATAGAGCGTGAGCTGAAACGAATAGGTAGAAGCGACCTTATAGTAAAGCTATACGATAATAAACCCTTCCACGGGAAAGTTAATTACGACCCTAAAGCCATAGGAAGTAGTCCTGATGACGATAAAAGAAATAGACGAAAGAGGTCATATAATCAAAAAGAAAATTGGAATAAGAGCAAGAAAAACAGAAGATAAACCATTTGTTTCTGTACAAAAAGAAATGCTACAATATACATAAATACGATGAAAGAATTTGAAACGTATGTTTTCGACTTAGACGGTACACTCCTCGAAACATTAAAAGACTTAGCTACAAGTACCAATCATGCTTTGCGAACACACAATATGCCGGAACATTCCATTGAAGATGTTAGAATGTTCGTGGGCAATGGTGTAAAAAAACTAATGGAAAGAGCGATTCCAAATGGTCTAGACAATCCACTGTTTGAAGAAGTCTACGCTACATTCCGTCAACATTATCTTGAACACAACCTAGATACCACAAAACCATACGATGGCATCCCAGAACTACTTGCTGAACTAAAGGCACGCGGAAAAAATCTTGCTATCGTTAGCAACAAGTTTTATGCTGCTACGCAAGAACTTGCACGACATTTCTTTCCCGATACTATCCAAGTGGCTATTGGTGAAAGAGAGAATATTAAAAAGAAGCCTGCACCCGACACTGTGCTAGAAGCCTTACGCCAATTAGGAGCATCAAGAGAAACAGCAGTGTATATAGGCGACAGCGATGTAGACATAATGACTGCAAAAAACTGCAATATCCCTTGCGCTAGTGTGCTATGGGGATTCCGAGATAAGGAGTTTTTAACCCAACATGGTGCTACTTTTTTTGTAGAAAAGCCAAGTCAGTTACTTCCTGATTAAATTATAATTTTCTTTTTATGAGGCAATAAAAAAGCAGCCTTACAGCTTCTTTCATATTTATATTTCATAGGAACGTCTACATTATAAGAACGTTCCTGTTTTATTATTCCAATTATATAACACTAAAAACCTTTCATTTCTTCATCGAGCAACTTTATGCCTTTATCGGTACATATACCTCTTATATACAGTAAAACAAAAGTTCTAAATATCTCTTTTATACTATATTTATGGTAAAGATAAGTATTCATGATGAAGTGCCCCGAAGCATCAGCAAGCGCATTAAATATTCCAACGTTTACATCAGGCAAGAAACAGCCTTCTTTAATACCACGTTCTATAAACGCATATACTTGTTCTCCATCGTGTCTTCGTTTATTCTTGATGTAGTTCATTAACTTTGGATACTTCTCAAGGTCCTCTAAGAAAACTGGATTAATCTTGCTAAGTTCTTCCGTATGCAACTTAAACATGTGTATTACAATGTTAATGACATTGGTTCCTGGTTTATCAAACTTTTCAACTCGTTCTAATTTACGCTTATCGTTGAGTACAACAACCTCGTAAAGTAAGTCTTCTTTAATTTGATAAATCTCGTAAAGCGTTCTCTTTGAAATCTTTAAATGCGTAGCAATATCATCCATTTTAACCTTACGAATGCCATGTTGGAAAAACATAGTAGTAGCTAACTGGAGTATTTTAGCCTTTACTTCTTTCTTATATTCGTTTTCAATGACCATTGGCGAGGAACTTTTATTTATTGGCAAAATTACAAAAATAATATTATTGCCACAATCCTTTTATTGTTTTTATTTATTATCTTTGCATTTGTACATTGTTTAAACAATGATTAAAAGTTAGTTTTAAACGCTTATTATGGTAAAGATAACAAAAGAGGCGGCGCTAAAATATCACGAGAATGGCCGCCCAGGAAAGATAGAAGTAACTCCCACAAAAGCTTATAGTACACAAACAGACTTGAGTCTTGCTTATTCGCCTGGCGTTGCATACCCATGTTTAGAGATTCAGGAAAACCCAGACAACGTTTATAAGTACACAGATAAGGGTAATCTTGTAGCTGTTATAACAAACGGAACAGCTGTTCTCGGTCTGGGAAACATTGGTGCGATGAGCGGTAAGCCTGTGATGGAAGGTAAAGGATTGCTCTTTAAGATTTATGGTGGCATTGATGTTTTCGATATAGAGATTGACGAATCCGACCCAGATAAGTTCTGTGAAGCAGTTGAAAAGATAGCTCCAACATTTGGTGGTATCAATCTAGAAGATATAAAGGCTCCAGAATGTTTTGCAATTGAAGAACGATTGAAGCGCACATTGGATATTCCTGTGATGCACGACGACCAACATGGAACGGCCATTATATCTGCTGCAGGTCTTAAAAATGCGCTTGAAGTAGCAAGAAAAGACATTACAAAGGTCCGACTAGTGGTTAATGGCGCTGGCGCCGCAGCCATTTCGTGCACGAAGCTATATATGGCTTTAGGCTTAAAGAGGGAAAACATACTGATGTTAGACTCTCGTGGTGTCATTACAAACGACCGTCCAAATCTCACAGAGCAAAAGAAACTCTTTGCAACCGACCGCAAAGATGTGCACACATTAGAGGAAGCTATGGAGGGGGCAGATGTTTTTGTAGGACTCTCAAAGGGCAATATCCTTTCAAAAGAGATGATTCAGTCAATGAACAACAACCCCATCGTGTTCGCATTGGCAAATCCTGTTCCAGAAATCTCGTACGAAGACGCAATAGCAGCACGCCCTGATGTAATTATGTCTACTGGTCGTTCCGACTATCCAAACCAAATTAACAATGTTATAGGTTTTCCTTACATCTTCCGTGGTGCCCTCGACGTACATGCAAAAGCTATCAATGAGGAGATGAAACTTGCTGCTGTGCATGCCATTGCAGCCCTAGCAAAGCAGCCTGTACCAGATATTGTAAACGAAGTTTACCATGTAAACGACCTAACATTCGGACCAAAGTATTTTATTCCTAAGCCTGTAGACCCACGATTGATAACGGTTGTAAGCGCAGCAGTAGCAAAGGCTGCTATGGATAGTGGTGTTGCAAGAAAACAAATAAAAGACTTTGAAGTTTACAAAGACAATCTGATGCAATTGCTTGGACAGGAAACAAAATTCACCCGCTACCTTCATGCAACAGCTGCACGGCATCCACAGCGTGTAGTATTTGCAGAAGGAGTACATCAAAATATGCTAAAAGCTGCTGTACAGGCCAAGCAGGAAGGTATTTGTCAACCTATATTATTGGGGCATCCCGATCGTATTAAACGAGTAGCTAACCGTCTGAAGCTTGATTTAACAGGCATTGAACTCATTGATATGCGTGCTGATAAAGAGCAGAGACGCAGAGCTACATACGCAAAACACCTCGCCGAAAAGCGTGCACGTGAGGGTTACACCTTCGATGAGGCTTACGACAAAATGTACGAACGCAACTATTTCGGTATGTCAATGGTTGAAAACGGCGA
Organism: Prevotella aurantiaca; assembly: GCF_015262605.1. NCBI lineage: Bacteria > Pseudomonadati > Bacteroidota > Bacteroidia > Bacteroidales > Prevotellaceae > Prevotella > Prevotella aurantiaca. Next base: position 28,187 of record NZ_JABZSJ010000023.1, read on the forward strand.
CGCTGATGCTATGATAACTGGTTTATACACTAAATATAGTGATACCATTAAGATTGCAAAAGATGTGATTGGCATTCGTCCTGAATACAAACACTTCGGTACAATGCACATTTTAAATACCAAACGAGGTATTTACTACATTGCCGACACATTGATAAATCGTAATCCTAACACTGAGGCACTTATAGACATAACACGTCTTGCGCATCACTCTGTGAAGTTCTTTAATGACAAACCTATTATGGCAATGGTATCATTCTCAAACTTTGGTAGCGATGAGGGAGGCTCGCCACAGCAGGTTCGAGAAGCAGTAGCTATGACGCAAGATAATCACCCAGACTGGTTGATTGATGGAGAGATGCAAATAAACTTTGCTTTAGATAAGAAGTTACGCGATGAAAAATATCCTTTCACTCGCTTAAAAGGCAAAGATGTGAATACACTTATATTCCCAAACCTTGCTTCTGCTAATAGTGCATACAAGCTACTGCAAGGTTTTAGCCCAGAAACAGAGGTGATTGGACCTATTCAAATGGGATTAAATAAGTCTATTCACTTTACTGATTTTGAATGTTCTGTACGCGATATTGTAAACATCACAGCCGTTGCATCAATTGATGCCTATATTGAGAAGATTAAAAACAAACGATAATTAGGTTAGAAAACCACATTATTATAATATAAACGCCACCTTACATACGTATGTAAGGTGGCGTTTATATACAGCTGGTTATGTAAAAAGCTTAGCAGTAGAAGCAGATATATAAAACTGAAAATATGCTATTTCAATTAGAAAAAAAATGCTTTTATTTCTTACGTCATGACTTGAAATAGTACTAAAATAGTGTAAAGATTTATTCAAACAAATTGAACCACGTAATTACCTTGTATCCAACGCTTTACAAAAGAGTCTATTTTGCATTGTAATAGTGCCTGTTTTGCAAGGTAAAACAGGCACTATTACAATGCAAAACAAGCACAATTACAAAGCGATAATACTATTATCGTTTTTTACGTGAACTATTTTTACAAAATAAAACCAAGTATAGTCAAAATCTTTTCTCTATTAAATGACGTATTTAAAGATACTGCACGATGTCTTTTATATTGTCTACAGTAACGAGATGATCGTGTTCGTACTCTTCAGCATGTTCGTGTTGCCACAACATTTTAGAAGGAATATAGATAGCATAGCCACCTAACTCTAAGACAGGTGCTATATCTGAACGAAATGAATTGCCCACCATAACCAATTCTTGGATAGAGCAACCAAAACGTTTACAAAGCATTTCATACTCCTTTTGCGTCTTATCCGATACTACAAGAATGGCATCAAAGAAGGTTTCCAGGCCAGATCGCTTTAGCTTATTCTCTTGATCTAACAGCTCTCCCTTTGTAAAGACCACCATTTTATAGTCTTTTCGTGCGTTCCTTAGTGTGTCTAACACACTTCGTACACCCGCTAGAGGAATGGCAGGCATATTCAACAAGCTTTTACTAAAATCTAAAATACGCCCTATTTTATCAGCTGGCAGCTTGCCATTGCTCATCGACACCGCATTCTCAATAAGAGAAAGCACGAAGGCTTTGCACCCATAACCCAATAAAGGCATATTTTTCGTTTCGGTTTTGAATAGCGCAGCAGAAACTTCTTCGGGGCTTCCGTAATCGCTCAAGATACTTTGATACTTCTTTTCAGCCGCTACGAAGTGCGATTGGCAGTCCCACAAGGTATCGTCAGCATCGAAAGCAAGCAGTTTTATTTTGTCTTTTACAATCATTTCGCAAAAATAATAAATAAAAAACGAAAAACCTTCTACATTTGTTATTTACTTGAAAGGTCGTTAAAAAAAATATAGTATCTTTGTAATTCTAAAAGAATAAATCTCGTTCGACGTATATGACACTTCAACAATTAGAATATGTTATGGCTGTTTACCGATGCAAACATTTTGCAAAGGCAGCTGATTACTGCAACGTTACGCAACCTACGCTAAGTTCTATGATTCAGAAATTAGAAGAGGAACTGGGCGTAAAAATATTCGTTAGAAGCAAACAACCTATTAAACCGACTGCCGAAGGCATGCTCATAATTGAACGGGCTTGGAAAATTCTAGTCCGTGCGAAACAACTAAAAGAGGTTGTTCAAGAAGAGAAAAAATCGCTTTCAGGTAGTTTTCACGTTGCTGTACTACCCACAATAGCCCCTTACCTTATCCCACGATTCCTTCCACAGCTGATGAACGAGTACCCCGAACTGGATATTCGCGTTACGGAAATGAAGACGGAGGATATACACAAGGCACTAAAACATGGTGATATAGATGCTGGAATAGTTGCACAGGTGGAAGGACAGGAGGATTTTGACAGCCAACATCTTTACTTTGAGAAGTTCTTCGTTTATGTATCGAAAGATGATGCCCTTTTCAACAACAAGGCTATTCGTACTATTGATTTAACTGGTGAATACCTTTGGCTTCTTGACGAAGGTCATTGCTTTCGCGAACAACTCGTAAAGTTCTGTCATCTTAAGTCAGCTGCAAAAAGCAAAAAGGCTTATAATCTTGGTAGTATCGAGACTTTTATGCGTATTGTAGAAAGCGGAAAAGGAGTAACTTTCATACCAGAGCTTGCACTTAAACAGCTTACTGAAGTACAAAAAGAACTAGTACGCTCATTCGCCCACCCTATTCCAACACGCAATATCATATTGCTCACACAGAAGAACTTCCTTCGTACTTCGTTGCGACAACTAGTTATAGAGAAGATTTGCGCATCTGTCCCTGCAGAGATGCTCCAAATAAACAAAATGCAACAGGCATTATAAGGGTACATCTAAAACCTTCTTCTTGCATTTTGAGCCCCTTAAAAGCCTTGAAATTGTTCAGTGCAGATAGCAATATAAGCAATAAACGGAGAACAAAGACAACAACCAAGTTATTTTGTGTGAAATGTTTGCCACTCTCATTTCTTTTTTATAATTTTGAAGTCGAAAACGTAATAAGACATCAAGTTTTGTCTATAAAAATGTGAGACGACAGCCCTACGTGAAGGATAACATTTTGTTTTCTATTTAAGAAAGCTATTCTGTTACCTTTTCAACAACTATATATGCAAAAGAAAATAAGAACATTTTTTAATAATACATTTACAAAGGTAAAATTATGAAGATTGAAAAAGTACACGCTCGTGAGATTATCGATTCACGTGGCAATCCTACTGTTGAAGTTGAAGTAACACTCGAAAATGGTGTAATGGGTCGCGCAAGCGTACCATCTGGTGCTTCTACCGGTGAAAACGAAGCTCTTGAACTTCGCGATGGCGACAAAGGTCGTTTCGCTGGTAAGGGCGTTTTAAAGGCAGTAGAGAACGTAAATAATGTTATTGCACCTGCATTAAAAGGCTTCTGCGTAACAGAACAACGTGCAATCGACTATAAGATGTTGGAACTCGATGGTACTCCTACAAAGAGTAAGTTGGGCGCTAACGCTATTCTCGGCGTTTCTTTGGCAGTAGCTCAGACTGCAGCTAAGGCGTTGAATATGCCTTTATACCGCTACATCGGTGGTTCTAACGCTTACACATTGCCTGTTCCAATGATGAATATCATCAATGGTGGTGCGCACTCTGATGCTCCTATCGCATTCCAAGAGTTCATGATACGTCCTGTTGGTGCTGCAAACATTCGCGAAGCATTGCGTATGGGTGCTGAAATCTTCCATACTTTGGCAAAGAACTTGAAGAAGCGTGGCCTCTCAACAGCAGTTGGAGACGAAGGTGGTTTCGCTCCTAAATTCGAAGGTATCAAGGACGCTCTCGATTCTATTATGCAGGCTATTAAGGACGCAGGCTATGAACCTGGCAAGGATATTAAGATTGCTATGGACTGCGCTGCTTCTGAATTTGCAACACAAGAGAATGGCAAATGGTTCTACGATTATAGCCAACTTAAGAATGGTATGCCTAAAGATCCTAATGGCAAGAAGCTTACAGCTGATGAACAAATTGCTTATTTGGAAGAACTCATTACCGAATATCCTATCGATTCTATCGAAGATGGACTTGACGAAAACGACTGGGAAAACTGGGTTAAGCTTACAGCTAAGATTGGAGATCGTTGCCAATTGGTAGGTGATGACTTGTTTGTTACTAACGTCAAGTTCCTCGAAAAGGGAATTAAGATGGGTGCAGCGAACTCTATTCTTATCAAGGTTAATCAGATTGGCTCGTTGACTGAAACTCTCGAAGCAATTGATATGGCTCACCGTGCTGGTTATACTTCAGTAACTTCACACCGTTCTGGTGAAACAGAAGATACAACAATTGCTGACATTGCAGTTGCAACAAACTCTGGACAAATTAAGACTGGTTCTATGTCTCGTACTGATCGTATGGCCAAGTACAACCAGCTTATCCGCATCGAAGAGGAACTTTGCTGCACAGCAAGATACGGCTACAAGAAGATTAAGTAATATCTTCTTCGAAAAAATAAATAAGGAGATGGACTATTTGTCCATCTCCTTGTTTTTTTTAATGATGGTATTTACAAGACATACGAACACTTATACTAAAAAATAGAACTCCCAACTTTTTCTAACACTTATAAAACACTAATAGCTAAGTATTTAAAAGACTATATAGATATTTTCAATTAGCCAATAGAAAATATCTGTTGTGCACTATTATATATATGTTTACCTTTGCAACATCAAGTTAAGATAAAAGATTTTAAAGATTAAAATAATAATAACATTCAATTAGCTAATGGTACAAAACTGAAAGCTATCGAAAACAAAACAACAGAAATATGGAAACAATTATCAATGCAGCAGCTCCTGAATTCAAGGTTCAGGCATTCCAAAATGGTGAGTTCAAAACAGTTTCAAGCGAAGATATCAAAGGCAAGTGGGCTATCTTCTTCTTCTATCCAGCTGACTTTACATTTGTTTGTCCTACAGAACTTGTAGACCTCGCAGACAAATATGAAGAATTGAAGGGTATGGGTGTTGAAGTTTTCTCAGTAAGCTGTGATACTCATTTCGTACACAAAGCATGGGCAGATGCTTCAGATAGCATCAAGAAGATTAAGTATACCATGCTAGCAGACCCTCTCGGTGTATTAGCAAAGGGCTTCGGTGTTTACATTGAAGAAGAAGGTATGGCTTATCGTGGTACATTCCTCGTAAACCCAGAGGGCAAGATTAAGTTAGCTGAAATGCAGGATAATTCTATCGGCCGTAACGCTGACGAACTTGTTCGTAAAGTTAAAGCTGCACAATTTGTAGCTTCTCACCCAGGAGAAGTTTGCCCTGCAAAATGGAACGAAGGTGCTGAGACCTTAAAACCAAGCATTGATCTCGTTGGTAAGATCTAAGTAAAGAGCGGATAGAAAAGGTTTCTTTACTATACAAAACATTATGGATAGTCTCTCACTCTCCTATTAGTCTTTCTCCTAAAGGACAAAAAGGCATAATAGGAAAGTAAGAGACTTTTTAGTAAACAGCCGAAAAGGCAAAGATAATTGCATTCCAAAACAAATAAAAAAAGATTAATTAAAAAAGCAAGAATATGTTAGATAAAAATATATTGGATCAAGTAAAAGGTGTATTTGCATCATTGAAATCGCAGATAACCTTTGTTGCTACAAGCCAAAAAGATGATGGAAAGAAAGGCGAGTTGCAAGAATTTCTCAATGATATAGCTTCAACATCAGATAAATTGTCGGTTAGTTTCACTGAAAAAGAAGAAGCTCAGCTCAGTTTTAAACTACTTAAAGATGGCAACGAGACGGGCATAATGTTCCGTGGTATACCTAACGGACATGAATTTACATCGCTTCTTTTGGCTGTTATCAATACAGACGGACAAGGTAAAAACTTTCCCGATGAAGCTATACAGCGCAGAATAAAATCCCTAAAGGGTAAAATTGAACTTAAAACATATGTTTCTCTTACATGTACAAACTGCCCTGATGTTGTTCAAGCACTTAATCTCATGTCGCTTATCAATCCTAACATCAAGCATGAAATGGTAGATGGCGGTATTTATCAGAAAGAAGTAAGCGACTTAAATATACAAGGGGTACCAGCTGTATACTGCAACAATGAGTCATTACATATCGGGCGTGGTGATCTTGGCATTCTTTTGCAAGAGTTAGAAGACATGGTAGGTAGTGAAGCACTTGAAAACGAAGAGTCAATAGAGCGCGAATACGATTTGATTGTCTTAGGTGGAGGTCCTGCAGGAGCATCAGCTGCCATCTATTCTGCCCGTAAAGGTTTGAAAGTAGGATTAATAGCTGAACGAATTGGAGGACAAGTAAATGACACTACAGGCATTCAAAATCTTATCTCTGTGCCAAACACAAACGGAACACAGCTTGCTGCTGATTTGAAAGCGCATCTTTCAGATTACCCAATTGACCTTTTTGAACATAGAAAGGTTGCTAATGTAAGTCTAGTAGATAAGATTAAGAGCGTCAAAGTTAAGGGTGGTGAGATTTTTAAAGCCCCAGCAGTAATTATTGCAACTGGTGCGAACTGGCGCAGACTCAACGTTGGTGACGAAGCAAAATATATTGGACATGGTGTACACTTCTGTCAACATTGCGACGGACCATTCTATAAAGGTAAAAATGTTGCTGTTATTGGTGGTGGTAATTCGGGTTTAGAAGCAGCTATCGACCTTGCAGGTATTTGCAACAAGGTTACAGTATTTGAGTTTGGAGATACTCTTCGTGCTGATATCGTACTTCAGGAAAAAGCTAAACAAATTGAAAACATGAGTATTTACACCAATGCACAAACCACAAATGTAAAGGGTGATGGTACAAAATTGACAGCACTTACAGTTAAAAATCGTATAACTGAAGAAGAAAAAGACTACGAATTTGATGGAGTTTTCGTTCAAATTGGCCTAGCAGCAAATAGTGATGCTTTCAAAGAAGTTTTAGAGCTGACACCACGCAACGAGATAAAGGTAGATGAATTCTGCCGTACTAACATTCAAGGTGTCTATGCTGCAGGTGATGTTTCTAATGTTCCGTATAAGCAAATCATTGTTGCTATGGGTGAAGGAGCAAAGGCAGCCTTATCAGCATTCGATGACCGCTTACGTGGAATTATATAAGAAAAGCTTGAAATAAAGTTATATTCAAAGGAAAAGATAAACTTGGGGAGAGTATTTGATATACTCTCCCTTTATTTTTTCTATATAATAAGTTTTTCTTACTAAGTTATTATTACCTTCAAATGGTATATTTTTGCTACTTTAGTTTAAATTTCTATCAAAATAAAAATAGTCTCAAAATTTACTTTGAGACTATTTTCAATCAATATGTACACCCTTAGGGACTCGAACCCTAGACCCACTGATTAAGAGTCAGTTGCT
>NZ_JABZSJ010000024.1:0-35245 GCF_015262605.1 Prevotella aurantiaca
TAGAGCTTGTCAATACAAGCTTTATGCTGAAATATTGTTTTTAAGGGAGGACTAGCTACTATTTTTGCAGAAACTTAGTGGTATAATAGTTCTCTTTGGTCTATCCATGTTTAATAGCTTATAATAGTTTTGAAACTGTAAAGATAATACATAGAGGAAACAATAGAAATGCTTTAGCATTGCGATACCCATTGTTTTGCAACGCAAAAGAGCCTGTTTTACTCAACAAAACAGGCTCTTTTGAAGTGTGAAATAGTGGGTTTTATAATATAGTGATAGTTAGATAGTTAGCTTAAAGCGGCGCTTATAAAGAATATTTACATTTCTATTTTTTCTTTTTCGTACAATTGTAGGCTAGTATTTTTATTTTTCTTGTTGTTAGAAAACAATACTCCTGCTGTATGACATTTGTGTAAATGATGGTTATAAGTTTATTTCTCTCGCTTTAATTGTTCAACCCCTGTCCAGATGGTATGCTCAAATTTAGCCATTGAACTGGCACGATAATGGCTTATCCACGTGTCAGTATTGCTTCGAATATTTATTTCTATCGTACAGAGAACATCGTCTTCTGTTGTTGTTTGTGGTGCATCTTTTTGAAAATAAGTATCTGAATAGTTTTCTTTATTATCGGTAGTGTCTATAGGAACATTAGATAAACGGAAAAAATCGGTAGAGCTTGAAAAGTCTAATTCGCCTTTTTCACTGATAGTAGCCGATTGTTTTTGATATACTTCGTCCTTGTTTGTACCATCAAGCGGTGGTCCAGAAACATATTGTCCTACTGCAAAAGGCTGACAATATGCAAGTGTGAACGCTTTGAAACCAGGACAAAGAACGTCTATCTCTTCGAAAAGCGAATTGCCATCGCCAAACTGTTCCATTGTCTGGCGCATTGTTTCGTCTAATGTTGGTAAGTTGTTATCTAACTGTTCGGCAATCTTACTACTACTGATTATTGCGTTCCAAAGACTTGTTCCTATTTCTTTTATAATTTCTCGCTTGTTGTTTATTATCAAGCTGCTCATATCTTTGGGAAACGTAATAATGGGTTTTACTCTTTGTAAAGCCCGTGTAATAATTTCTATTATTCTACGTTCCTGCTCAGTTAGTTCGTTTATTATGTTGCACGGCTTCGTAATGTCGAGTTCCATCGTATAAGTATAGTTGGTACACTCTATTACTTTCAGCGTGAATGTATTTTTGTATACTTCTCCAGGTTTGGCATTTTCAAAAATGTTATTCATGTTATCAGCCTGCAATAGCTGGTATCCGTTAATTTGGTTGTTCGTTGTTCCGTCTGCAATATTCTTGCAAACAACGTTGTAATTGTATTCGTATTTGACGCATTGCCCCTTCTGAAAGTATGGTTGATAGGTCTGTTGGGGTTGCGCTGTTGCTCCTATGAAAGTGTATATGACAGGTAAAAGTGTTATGATTCTTTTCATATTAAAGACTTGGAACTAAGAACGGCCCCTCCTTCAGAGGACTCCTCTTTGTCTGGTTATTTTTTGTTTATAAAGCAAAAATAGGCAAAAGTTTCTTTTAGAGCAAAATAAAGGCAATGTTTTGACTTTTATTATAGAAAAGAAAAAACTTACAACAAGTCTTTATTATTGCGAAAATTATTTTATAAACCTTTCGTTAGCATGTTGTTATGAGGATTATTTTTATTTGTTAAAACGCTTGAAGTTTTGAGAAATAAAGGATAAATGGGAGCAATATTTGTGTCTTTTTCTGTTTAGTTGAGAATAGTAGTTCGATGTGATAATGGTTTATTTATTTTGTGAAGAGATAAACCAAGTGGAAGGATAAATACTTATTTAGTGATCAGGATAATAGTTGCCCAATTATGCTTCGTAGGTAAGGAAATAATAGAATGATAGTACTTGTGTTTTTTTTACATCTTTCTTGTACTCCTTTCATCTATGAAGTGTTAGTTGATTGTTTTTCTTATGAACTCTAAAAAAGCGTTTCTTAAAAGTGAAAAAACAATACATTCTTTATTTTTATTAGCACAAAAGTTGAATAATAATTTAATTGACTTTGCTGTAATAATAGCTTTATCTTAGCTTTTATTATGAATTTGTATTGCAAATATTATAGTCATAATGATAGGGGATTGCATTAAAATAAAGCAAAAAGATGTAAAATACAAGGTTATATTGTAATATGTTCAGTTTAAAATAAGTGATGGTAATGTGGTTTAAATGTATGGTTAAAATAGATTTGTCATGCAATTATTGGTGAAAAATGTAAGGTTGAAAGCATAAAAAAAGCCTTGATTGATATCACATCAATCAAGGTTCCAATACTAAAACTAAATTAACCACTAAAAAAACTGATACAAAGGTAATGATTATATTTCATACTACCAAATATTTTCAGTACTTTTTTGTTTATTTTTTTGCTGAATAAGATAAAGGCTTCACCTTTAAGGCAATGTGTTGGTACTTTTAATGCTAATAAAAAACGAATTATGTAAAATATTATACCACCTGAATAGTGATCTTGAATAGCAAAAATAGCAAAGAAAATGATAGGAGATAGATGAGTACAACACATTGAATATATCTACTCAATACGTTGGAAATTTTAGTATAAGACTTTTAGAGTGTTAGCCTAGCACTACATCTAAGGACATCATGAGGGCGAAACCTATGGCAAAGCCAATAGTTGAAAGGTTAGAATGTTCGCCTTCTGATGCTTCAGGAATAAGTTCTTCTATAACCACATAGAACATGGCGCCAGCTGCAAAGCTTAATAAATAGGGGAGGGCTGGTGTTATTGTACTTGCCAAAAGGATAACAAGTAGACCACCAATAGGTTCTACTATTCCGCTAAGAGAACCGATAATAAATGATTTTATTCGTGAATTTCCAGCTTCCCTCATAGGCATAGAGATGATAGCGCCTTCTGGTATGTTCTGAATGGCAATACCAATAGCCATCGCCATGGCCGCAGCTGTAGAGATTGCGCTTCCCGTTTGTAAAGCTCCAGCAAGTACAACACCTACAGCCATACCTTCAGGAAGGTTGTGAATAGTAACTGCAAAAGTAAGCATCGCAGTACGGCTAAGTTTAGTACGTGGTCCTTCAGGTTTGTTGCTGCCTATATGTAGGTGAGGTGTAATGTAGTCAATAAGCAGTAGGAAAGCCATGCCTAAGAGGAAACCCACCAATGCTGGAATGATGCGCATGCGACCTTGGTCTTCCCACATATCCATTGATGGAATGATAAGCGACCATATAGAAGCTGCCACCATAACACCAGAAGCAAAGCCCAATAAAGCTTTTTGCAATCGGGCAGGCATTTCTTTGCGCATGAAAAACACAAATCCAGAACCTAAAACAGTTCCAAAAAGCGGTATTAAAAGGCCTAATATTGTTCCAGTCATTTTTCTTCCTTTCTTAATTCTTAGTTTTTTAGAAACTATTACGTCCGTTTTTAGTCTTGCGTCTTCGTTAATTTCCGCCCTGTGTCCCATAGCAAGTTTCTTGCCCAATGGGCAGCTATCAGTGCAGAAACGATAGCGATTGCAGCATCAATCCATAGAATGTTCCATAGCATAGCGCACACAATGCCAACTACGATGCCAACTTTTGCCAAAATATCGGATAGTAAATGCAGATATACAGCACGACTATTGTAGTCGGAGTCACCTTTCTTATCGTACATTACATATACGCAGATAATGTTTGCCACCAATCCTATAATAGCTGTTATGATAGCAACGTTGTGGTTTGTTATGTGTTCATCGTGCCCATTTAAGCGTTCGACAGCTTCAATAACTATGAAAATGGCCGTTGCAAGTAGAAAAATTCCACTTGTAAAAGCCGATAGACTAAGTATCTTTTGCGTGTCATAGCTTTCTGAATGCTTATTTTGCAGACGGCGTACCAAGAGATATGCAGCCCAATTTAAACCGAAAATAAGTTCATGAGATATGAGATGAATAGCATCAGCCAAGAGTGCCATAGAATGGGAAGTAATGCCAACTACCGCTTCTATAGCTACAATTAACAACGTAAAGAGCACTACAAAGCGCACACGTTTCTCTTGTTTGATGGTTTCTATATATTCAGTTTTCAATTTGTTTATTCTATCTTTAATAGTTTTTGATGTACTTTCTCGTTACAGTGATAGTTCTTTTCTATCGAGCAATGAATATTCTTTCTGTTCTATTCTTTGTCAATAGCACCGAAATACTGCAATGCATTCCATATACCATCTTCGTCTACAGATGTTGTAACGTAATCGGCAACGGCTTTTACTTCATCGTTGGCATTGCCCATAGCTACTCCGATACCAGCTGCTTTCAATATTGAAAGGTCATTTCCACCATCACCGAAGGCTATACAATCTGCAATATCAATACCTAATCGTGTCGCGACAGTAGTAAGCGCGTTGCCTTTATTGGCTTCTTTCATGGTAATATCGGTAAATTCTGGGTGCCATCGTGCTGAAACACAATGTGGCATATATGGCATAATAACATCTTCATCAGCTTGTTTAAAGAAAGGTGTCAGTTGCAGAATGGGTTGACCTTTAAGATCAACAATAGTTCTACTTTCATCTATATTGTTTACGCCGAGGTCGTTCACGAAGATATCCGTAAATACCTTTTTATAATTGTGTATTACCACTTGTCTTTTTCCACACGCTAATAAGCAGTAGTCGCGGCGTTCAGCATCTGTAATCATTGTTTGTACATCAGCTTCTGGAATAGGCGTGCATACAAACTCTTGAGTACCCATAAAGCAGTAAGCACCATTAAAGGTGATGTACCCGTCAACAAGTTTTTCAATATCTGCTATGTTGTTGATAATAGCAACGGGACGTCCAGTCGCAATAAATATTTTAATACCTTTGCGCTTTGCCTCTGTTATAGCATTGATAGTTGATTGTGGGATTTTATGAGTTTTAAACGAAACAAGTGTACCGTCTATATCGAAAAATGCTGCTTTAATTGCCATATACTATCCTTTTACGGGTGCAAAGGTACTAAAAGATTTTGTTATATAAGTGTGATAAAGAAAAATACCGATAAATGGGGAGAGCAAGGAATAATAAACCTATTACTTTAAACTTATATTTATATGGCATATTCTATCATAATAAATAAAACCGCTAAAGGAAGAAGTTTATTAAGAATAAGTTATAATTATAATTCGCCAAAAATATAATTATAATTCACCGAAAATATAATTACTATTTTTTAATTTATAATTAAAACTGCAAGGACTTATAATTACGAAGTTGTAGTTTTGAATTTTGGCTCTTATTTTCTTTGCTGTTTTACTTATTTTATAGTCTTCTTTCTGGAGCTTATTGTCTTCTAAAATTTTCCCGTTTTGAAGAATAATATTTCAGAAGAAGTGAGCTTATCCTATTTTACAACTAAAAAATAAATCAATCGGTTATATTAACAACCTATCTTAAAACAAATTCTACTTTTATTCTACAAATATTGTGGAAACTTACTTCTTAAAAGCTAAACAGTTCAATCTCTTTTCAGAAGAACAACCCTATTGGGTATAAAAACAGTTGCCTCGTCTCCAATAGTTTCAAATACCCATAAACTTTTCCAATGTTTATCTTTCCAACAATGTTTTTTGAGTTTTCTGAATAAAGATTGTACTTTGCTTTTAAATTCAGGAAACTCATTACTTGCAAAATAGACTAAACGCCCTTCTACATATATATTTTCATCTCTATTTTTTGAAGGAGTGTACTCTAAAATAGGACTAATATACTTACTTACAAATCTGTCTTCATCTATTATAAGCTCTTTCTCTTTAATAGATGTTAGCAATAGCCTTTTACCTACAAATGGTGTAAAATCAGATATATTTTCAATGGAACATTCAAGGGGCTCTTTATTATTTTCCCAATACTCCCTTATATAAAGAGAACCAAAACAATTTAAGAGTTCTTGTTTTATAATTTGCTCTCCCTTTTCATTTGCAAAGTAATTGAATTGTATTGAGCTCATAATTAACTATAACTGTTTTTTTTAATTTTCTTCTTGTTCTTTTTAACTTTCTGCATTACTTAGGTACTATAAGGTTACACATTATTTTTATAACAGAAAACTATTCTTACATATCATCTAAAGTTTCCCTAATATTCATAATGGCTTCTTACCCTATTTATAATGCACAAAAGTTATATGTTTTTAAACTAAAGTACACAACTGCAAATGTAGTTATTTATGCGGATATTCTATGTTTTCATTTGCAATATTTCTTTTGTTCATTAAATTTTGTTTTATGGTTTATTCATTTTCTTAGTTACTTCTGTAGTCTTTACGGCTACAAAAAAGGGATTGTATTAAAATATTCAATACAACCCCTTATTTTTTTATTTATTGTTCCCAATAATATGGGAAGTTTCGTCTATTATTTCACTACAACTTTTTTGCCGTTAATGATATAAACACCTTTCTTAGTTGCAGCTTCAGCTGGAAGACGGCGACCTTGGAGGTCGTAAACTGTCTTGATTTCAGCAGCATTGTTATCAATACTATTGATACCTGTAGCGAAGTCGCCATTAATTAAAATGTTGAGCTTGTTGATACCATCGTGTCCAATGAAGTATGCACGGAAAGCATCAACAGTAGCTGCTGGTTTCAATTCGAATGACTTAGCGTCAGCAGAAAGTGCATATTCGTTTTCTACCAAATTCTTCTTATGTGAAACACCGCTGAAGATGAAGTGATAGTTATCTACAGAGCAGAAACGAGTTGCATTATCTTGAATCTTCACATTGTTAGCGCTGAAAGTAATATCTTTTCCTACAAGTGCTTGAGGTACAGCCATGAGGTAAGGAATATTACCATTGAATGTATCATTTGCATACATGAAATTCAAGTTGTCTGCGTTAGAACCTGCATATTGCATCAAGAAGAAATCGTTTGTTACACCATCAGCTGTCTGCCATTTCAATTCCTTAGTACCATCAGTGATAGAAGTAGGAGTGAATGGCATATAAAGACTTTCATAGTTTGTTTTGCCATCAGATGCTTTATCAAACTTACGAGTGTAAGAAATTTGGTCAGCAGTGAATGTTGTTGGACAATAGAAATCGTTACCATCGATTAGTACAACCTTTGTAGCCTTACCATCTACAATAACGTTTTGTGCTGGTAGACCAGTTGCACTAGCCTTGTCTGCATCTACATAATATAATGTATTAGGATTGCTGTTTCCTTCAACTGAAGTGAAAGCAATACCGCGCAAATCTACTGCTGCAGCTTCTGCTGGAATCTTCAATGTTGCTGTTGGCTCAAAGCCTTGACGTGAACCATCTCCATTGTAAACAATAACTCCTTTCTTAAGAGTTGTATATTTGTATGAACCAGACTTGATAGATAATTTAGAACCGCTTATATATGTTACAACCAAAACATGTCTGCCGTATGCACAATCTTCAAAATCAAAATCTATAGTTGTTGATTCACCTGGATTAAGCGAAACATCTTTTGAAGTACCAAATGCTTGGTCATTTTGGTCGCCTGAATTTACTCTAGCAAGTCTCAAATTATCAGCAAATGCTGCAGTTCCGTTATTTGTAATCTTTACTGAGCCAGAAAGCTTATTGCCGTATACATTGTTGCCATTTGCTCCATCTATAGTATATGTAAATGCTAATTTCTCAGCTGCTGTAGGTGCACTAACTACGTTTACTTTGCCACTTCCGAGAGTCTGATAGTTTTGGTAATCCTCTGTTACACACAAAGAAACATTATGTTCGCCAATTTTATCTGCGTAGAAGCCCATTGGAACTTCGATACTACCCTTTGCAGGAACAGTTACAGGTGCTTGTGAGTGAACTTGCTTAGTTGTCTTTCCTGATGCGTTTGTGCTTTCGTAAATCAAGTAAACTGTTGTGTGAACTTCGTGTTCAGCTGTGTTCTTTACGTTTACATTCACATTATTCATCTTACCTACAACACCACTTGATGTTACATGGAAGTTAGAAGCTCTTAATTTGCTAAAGTCACCATAATTGTTAAATCTCATTTCAGCAGTTTGACCTGCACTTGATATTGTAACAGTTACGTAAACGTATGGGTCATAGAACCATCTTTCTGTAGAGCCAGAAGGACGTTGGATAGGAGTAACTTTGTAAACACCTTCTGTTTTCAAACCTGTAATTTGAACTGTCTTTCTTCTGAGGTAGCCAGATTCTACAGAAATAGTAGACAAATCTGAGATAGGAGTAACGCTACCATTATCTTCGATTTTACCCAAACCTGTTTCAACACTTACAAGTTCGCTATTGAAGTTAGAAAGTCCGTACGTAATAGAGTTACCCCATTTTGATACGCTCTTTATTTCTGGTTGTAATATCTTAGATATAGCTTCTCCTGTTGTGTTAGGAGATAAACCAATAATTGCGCTTTGTCCCATTCCATATCCATCAGTTGTAGAACTTGCACCAATTCCTGAGATGCTTTCTGGATTAAGGATTGCAACTTTGAAATAGCCGTTAGATGATCCACCCCACCCCCAGTTTACATGGAAGAAGCCCTTACCATCATAACCATCAAGAACGAAACAGTGACCACCACCAGTTGATTGACCACAGACTATTACAGGACGTTCTGCAGCAATTTCATTATAAATTCTTGTTTCAAAATCTGCTAAGCTATAATCTTCGCGAAGAATACAAGAAGCGTTGTAGTTGAAATATTTATTCAAAGCAGGAGCAATGCTATAGTTTGTTGCTGCTGAACCACCATTCAAGGCTCTATCATATTCCATTTTAACAGAACGACCAACGTATGCCATCAATTCTGCAACAGCCTTGTTTTTTTCTGCTGAAGTTCCAGCATTGTATGTTGCTTCAATATTTGCCCAGTCAATTTTTGAACCAGCAGCAACACCATCTACAGAAATAGTCTTGTATTTATTTTCACCATATCTGCTGATATTTTCATGTACATTACACTTATATGGGCTAATAGTAGCTGCTACTTCGTTTGGCCATTTGAATTTATACATTGCCTGTGCCATAGCTGTAGCAACGCAACCTGTTACAAGATTCTCGTTAGAAGAACTATATGGGTCTGCTGGACACATGTCGTTATAAGGAGAGTCTTGGTTCCACATAGTTGGTAATAGTGGCTGTAAAGGAACTCTTGCTTCATTCTTTGCAGGAGCCTTTGTAGATTTTTTCACTTGATATTTGTCTAGCATACTAATTTCCTTAGCCATACCATCCATAAAGCTTCTTATGTTAGAAGACAAATTATTAATGTCGAAGCTACTTGTTGTACTGTAACCAAGAATTTCAGAAGTACGATCATCGCCAGAAACAATAACAAATCCCTTTCCGTCTTGAGAATTGAAGACGTAATAAGGTGTAGTTGTATCTGCTCCTTGTGCATTCATTCTTGGAGCATAAACAGCATTTGTGCCCTTTAAGCGTTTGCCAAACTGCTGCAAAAACTTTTGTGCAGTCTGACTCGCTGTGCTTAACTTCACAGGTGCTGCCCACGATGTTTGTGTAAACAGCAACATGAGAAGAAGGCTCATCATAGATTTTTTCATGTTTGTGTAATATTAAAATGAAACTTATTATATTAAAATCTGAGATTATATTTCTTCAGTGGTTGCAAATTTAAACAAATAATTGTAAACCGCAATAATTTATATGTGATTTTTTCTAAAATGTTTATCAGTTTTAAAAGAAAAACTCATTATTAGTTGCTTTTCTAACAAACGAGTTATCAGTAGTAATGTAAGGAAAATGTAAAGCCTGAAGTAAGGCGATAAAAAATAAAAGAACAAAACGATTTAAAAGGTTGATTAGACTTTGTAGTTTCAGAATTTATGACTATTTTTGCAACATGATATTTTACTTTTCAGGTACAGGAAATAGTCATTGGGCAGCAGAATTGTTAGGACAAAGCCTTAACGAACGTATTGTCTCAATAAGAGAAACAGTAGGTGTAAACACAAGCTTTACTTTAGAAAAAGGTGAAAAGGTTGGCTTTGTGTTTCCTGTTCATGGTTGGCGAGTACCGCGTATCGTTATGGAATTTATGCGTACACTTGAGTTGCATGAGGCTGATTTGCAGAACAACATAGGGCATTATACCTTTTGTTTAGTAACGGCAGGCGATACTATTGGAAGGACTATGGAACGTTTTGTAAAGCTGGTAAAGGATGTGAAATCTGAAACTCCATTGACATTAAATGCTGTTGAAGCTGTGATAATGCCAGAATCTTATGTTGGATTGCCAGGAATGGACGTAGATAAACCTGAAAAGGAGCGTGAGAAGATAGGAATTGCCGAGAAAATTATTTCCAATTTTTCTTCGGTTGTTAAAGATCAGAAGGTAAGCCAAAGTAACTTGCCATTAGGCTGGGAACATCTAAAACGTGGCCCAATACCAGATTTCTTTTCTGGTCCTGTGGGCGCTTTTTTCACTTATGTTCTTGTTACTGACAAACCTTTTAGGGTGGAAAGTGAAAAGTGTGTCCAGTGTGGTATCTGTGCTAAGGTATGTCCTGTTTCAGATATAGACGGAGGAAAGGGTAAAGAACCGAAGTGGAGGAATAACGGAAAATGCCTAACTTGTTTTGCTTGCTATCATCATTGTCCGCAACATGCCATAGAATATGGAAGTAGGACAAAATATAAAGGGCAGTATTTTTTTCGTAAAAGAAATTAAGCGAACGGTTAGAAATGCTTGAAAATTAGTATATTGAATAATCTGAAGTTAAAAAATAAGAAATAAAAAACAAACTATTATATGAAAAAACTATTACTAACATTTTGTTTGGTTGTAGCTACATTAGTGCTACGAGCAGCTAAAGCAGATCCCACACCATTTGTTGTTGAACAACCTGATGGTACTAAATTAACATTGGTATTGCATGGTGACGAGCATTTTAGCTGGGTCTCTACGCTCGATGGCATATTAGTAAAAAGGAAAAACAGAGCCTATTATGTAGCAAATGTAACTGCTGATGGTATTTTGGAGGCTTCAAATTTATTAGCACATAATGCAGATAATCGTACAATAACAGAAGTGAAGTTAGCAAAAACGCAGAATAAATCATTCTTTTTAGAGGGCGTAACGCGAAAAGTATCTGCAGTAAGACGTACTATTGGTATCGGTCAGCCATCTGTACCTTATTTTCCACACGAAAGAAATCCGAAGGTTTTAACTATTCTTGTAGACTTTAGCGACAATCCTTTTACTGTGAAAGATCCTAAAGAAAGCTTTGAACAATATCTTAATGGAGAGGGGAAGCCGAAATCGTTAGGCACAAACGAACAATTGAACTATGGCAGTGTACGACAATATTTCAAGGATATGAGCGATGGAAAATTTTCACCAGAGTTTGGTTTAGTAGGGCCTTATCGCATGCCAAAACCTCTTTCGTACTATGGTAAAGACACCAACTCAAGTCATGATGTGAATATTATTGAGCTCATAAAAGATGCTTGCGAGGCTGCAAAAGGAGAGGTAAATTTGAAAGACTATGACAGTAACGATGATAAGATTATTGACTTAGTTTATGTTGTTTATGCTGGTTATGCACAATCTATGGGCGGAAATTTGGATTCAGATATTTGGCCTAAATCATCATATTTGCTTGGAAGTGTAGTTATTGATGGGTATACAGTAGGTCGATACGGTGTTAGTAACGAGCTGAATGCCACAAGAACATCTCCTATAAAAGATGGAAAGGTTGTGAAAATGATAAATGGTATAGGACTATTCTGTCACGAATTTTCACACACAATGGGCTTACCAGACTTCTATCCTCTTGCCGCTGAAGCGCAAATAGACAATCAAGGCATGGAGTATTGGGATTTAATGGATGGTGGTGAATATACTAACAATGGTTTCTCACCAACGCCTTACACTCCATGGGAGAAGGAAGTAATGGGCTGGACTAAGCTAACAACACTTGAAGATAAAGCACAAACTGTTACATTGAAGGCTGATGAAGCTCGTAAGATTGAAAGTGAGAATAGCGACGAATACCTTATTATACACAATATACAGCCGAAAGATTGGCACAAAGGTGTTGCAAAGTTAGGTCGTGGCATGTTAATTTATCGCGTGAATTATGGTAAAAACAAAGTAAACATGTATGATCGTGTGAACGATATACCCGGTACTCCAGGCATGACCATTGTTCCTGCTGATGGAGAACTATTATCGAGCTACACAGCAAATACAGAAGAAGAACGTAAGAGATATAAAGAAAGCCATGCAGGTGATCCTTTCCCAGGTAAGAATAATGTAACAGAATTATTGGAAGTACATCTTAATCTAAGTACATTAAAGAAACCACTTTTTAATATTACTGAAGATGAAACGGAACAAACCATTACTTTCAATTATTTGAAGAAAGCTGATCCGACTGGTATTGGTACAATTGATACAGACAATAAATTTACTAATGAGAGAATCTACAAACTTGATGGACGATATATTGGTACAGATAGTACAACCTTACCAAAGGGCATATATATAATAGGTGGAAAGAAATTAGTAAAGTAACACAAAACAAATACATAGATATTCGATAACTAGAGTTTTTAGAAAGAGTAAGATATATAAAACCAACATTATTAATTAGTAAAACAAATTTAAGTATGAACAAACTTTTACGCAATGCATTCGTTGCCGTGTTGGCAATGGTAGGCACATCTGTTTATGCACAAACAGTAGTAACATTCCTTCCTAATGAAACGAAAGGAACAACAGATGCAAACACTACACCCGATAAGATGGAAAAGGGTGGTATTACTATTGAGTCTACAGATGCAGCATTTAATGCCAATGGTAACAAGCATTACAGATTTTATCAGAACTCAAAGACAACCATTACATCAACTATTGGTAATATAACAAAGGTAGAATTTACCTGCGCTACAGAAGGTAAGAAGTATGATAGTAATGGCTTTGAAGGCGAAGGCTATACCTCTACAGAAGATAAAAAACATGGAACATGGACAGGTAATGCTGCTACCATTGAATTTACAGCAAAGTATCAGGTTCGTGCAACCGAAATTATTGTAACCGTTGGTGCTGCTAACCCAACTGCATTAGCAGCTCCTTCAATTGATGGTGTTACTCCTTTTACTGGCAAAACCACCGTTACTCTTTCGGCAGCTGAAGGCACAAAGATTTATTATACAACTAATAACGAAGTTCCAACAACAGCATCTACTATGTACAGCGCTCCTTTCGAACTTACTGCTACAGCTACTGTAAAGGCTATTGCAGTGAAGGATGGTAAGCAAAGCTCTGTTGCTGAAAAGACTTTTACAAAAGAAGAACTCTCTGTTGTGAACTCTATTGCTGAGTTTAAGGCTATCGGTAAGAATAAGAGCGCTATATTAAAGCTCACCAATGCAAAGGTTCTTTATGCATGGACATCAAATAATGGTAACACTAGCGTTTATGTTCGTGACAACTCTGGTGCCATTCTTTTTTACAAGCACACTTTAGGCTTGAAGGCTAACGAAGACCTTAATGGTGAAATAGCTGGTCAATATACAGAGTATAATGCTACTCCTGAATTGTTAGAGATAGCTGGTGTTACAACAATTGATAAGCTTAACCACGTTGATGGTGCTGTTGCTGAGCCAAAAGCAATTACTCCAGCTACAGCAGCTGATAATCTTTGCGACTTGGTTAAGTTGTCAAAGGTGAAGATTACTACTGAGGATTCAAAGAAATACTATATCGAAGATGGCGAAAAGAAAGTACAAGTGTACAATGGCTTCCACCTCACTGAGTTTGATGACATGACAAAATTCGCTGCAACAGAGGAATACGATGTAGTTGGTATCGTTGCTTCTGTTTACAAAGGTATACCATCTATCAACCTCATTAAGGTTGAAAAGTCAAGCACAACTGGTATTGACACAATCAAAGCAACTCAAAATGAGAATGCTCCAATCTACAATCTTGCTGGTCAGCGTGTAGGTAAGAACTACAAGGGTGTAGTAATTCAGAATGGTAAGAAGTTCATTAAGAAGTAATTTCTTATCCAAATTATCATACAAAAGAGGTGTTCCCTGTGTAGGGTGCACCTCTTTTTTTGTTCCCATATTTATTAGTTGAAGTTCCCGTTATATATCAACTTTTATCCTCCTTCATACCTCTGAAAATAGCAGAAAATACTTTTTACTTTGTAAAGAAAATACCACTAAAAAATGATATAATCGGTGTTACGTTGCAATAGTGGCTGTTTTGCGTTCCAAAAGAGCCTCTTTTACCATGCAAAAGTGGCTCTTTTGGAACGCAAAACAGGCTATCTAGTA
Source organism: Prevotella aurantiaca (assembly GCF_015262605.1). Taxonomy (NCBI): domain Bacteria; kingdom Pseudomonadati; phylum Bacteroidota; class Bacteroidia; order Bacteroidales; family Prevotellaceae; genus Prevotella; species Prevotella aurantiaca. The sequence continues at coordinate 14,305 of NZ_JABZSJ010000024.1, forward strand.
ATGTATTGATAATTAACTGGTTAAACGAATAGGCAGTTTGTGAATTATGTTTACATTTTTATGGCTTTATTTTAGAATATTAAAGAGGCTGTTTAAGCTTGATTTCTCCAGCTTTCAGTGTATCTTTACGATTTTAGAAAAGCAATAAAATAAATAAAAAAAGTGGTAATAATACACTTGATTATAAATATTATTTGTAACTTTGGGCAATAGTATAGACGCTTTATGCTTACCGCACAAAAAGTGTAAAAGCAGTATATAACTACTAAATATAGACCTAAAAACGAGAGATATGGGATACCTTAAATTTGAAAAAGCCCTGATGACGAACCTCCAGGATTCGCTACCGAGGGAGTTATTGCGAACAAATCGCTCGGGCGCATATTCTTGTTCTACGATAGTAGATTGTAATACAAGAAAGTATCATGGCCTTTTTGTTGTGCCAGTCCCCGGACTTGACGACGAAAACCACGTGCTATTGAGTTCGCTTGACCCAACGGTGATTCAGCATGGAGCTGCTTTCAACCTTGGATTACATAAATATCATGGAGGAAATTATAGTCCAAATGGGCACAAATACATTCGTGAGTTTGATTGCGACAAGGTACCTACCACAATATATAAGGTAGGTAATGCGGTGTTAAAGAAAGAAGTAGTGTTGCAATGTTACGAGGAACGCATTCTCGTTCGCTATACTTTATTGGAAGGGCAGGGCACTACGTTATTGCAATTCCGTCCATTCTTAGCTTTTAGAAGCGTACGGGAGTTTACCCATGAGAATGCTGCTATAAATCGCGAATACCACAATGTTGAAAACGGAATAGCTACTTGTCTTTACGAAGGTTATCCCCAATTGTTCATGCAGTTCTCAAAAGACAATGAATTTCATTACGAACCATACTGGTATCGTGGCTTGGAATACCCTAAAGAAGAGGACCGAGGCTATCACTCGGACGAGGATTTGTATGTTCCTGGCTACTTCGAAATGAAGATACGGAAGGGTGAAAGCATTGTATTCTCAGGCTCTACATCAGAGATAAAGACCTCTAAGCTGAAGCGACTCTTTGACAATGAGGTTGAAATTCGTCAACCACGCGATAATTTCTTCCATTGTCTTGTGAATGCTGCTCACCAATTCCATAACCGAAAGAAGAACGGTGACCGCTATATATTGGCTGGTTACCCTTGGTTTAAGTGCAGAGCGCGCGATCAATTCATATCTTTGCCTGGTCTAACACTTAATATTGAGGAGCAAGATTACTTTGAATTGGTGATGAAAACAGCCCAACGTGGCTTGCGAGAGTTCATGAAGAACGATCCATTAACCGTGGAAATGCAAGATATAGACCAGCCCGACGTAATGCTTTGGTGCATCTGGGCGCTCCAACAATATGCCAAAGAAGCAGGAAAAGAGAGCTGCTTGAAACTCTATGGCGACTTTTTGCGAGAGATGATGACATATATTGAGAACGGAAAACACCCAAATCTGTTCTTACATGCCAATGGATTGCTGTATGCAGAAGGAAAGGATAGGGCCATAACATGGATGGATGGCATGTTAGATGGTAAGCCTGTAAATCCTCGCTCTGGTTATATTGTAGAGTTTAATGCCCTCTGGTATAACAATCTAAAGTTTGTTGCGTGGTTGTTTAGCGATACCTCTGATACCGAATATGCTTCACATTTGGAGCAAATGGCTGAAGAATGTAAGACAGCATTCATTGATACGTTCATGAATAACTATGGTTATTTATACGATTATGTAGATGGAAACATGGTAGATTGGAGTGTTCGACCAAACATGATATTAGCTGCTGCCCTTGATTACTCACCATTAGACCAAAGCCAAAAGAAGAGTGTGATAGATATTTGTACGCGTGAACTACTCACACCGAAGGGCTTACGTTCTCTTTCACCAAAGAGTGGAGGATATAATCCAATCTGTACGGGCGACAGAGATTACCGTACTCGCATGTACCATCAAGGCACAGCGTGGCCTTGGTTGGGCGGTTTCTACTTGGAAGCTTGCTTGAAACTTTACAAGCGCACACGCTTAAGCTACGTAGAACGACAGCTGATAGGATATGAAGACGAAGTTCTGAACCATTGTTTGGGTACAATCCCAGAATACTTTGATGGTAATCCGCCTTATCATGGCCGTGGTGCTATCTCGTTTGCAATGAATGTTGGTGCAGTGCTACGTACGCTGGCACTACTCGAAAAGTATAAATATTAAGGTTAGGAGGACACAAAATGAAAGTATTAATGTTCGGTTGGGAGTATCCACCACATGTATTTGGCGGATTGGCAACTGCTAATTTTGGTATCTCTGAAGGCCTGCATGTACAAGGAGACATAGAAACCATACTCTGCTTACCGCACCCCTTTGGTGATGAAGACAGAACTTTTGCCAACATAGTTGCAATGAATCATGTGCCCATAGTATATCGCGATATCGACAACGAGTACCTTCGTGGAAGATTAGGCAATTTGATGGACACTGATCTATATTACAAGTTGCGCGATAATATCTATGCTGACTTCAATAATATGAATGTGAATGATATTGGTGCAATGGAGTTTGCAGGTGGTTATCCATCCAACTTGACAGAAGAAATCAACAACTATTCTATTATATCAGGTGTGGTAGCACGTGCGTTAGACTATGATATTATTCATGCTCATGACTGGCTTACCTTTCCAGCAGGTATCCATGCCAAGAAAATTTCGGGCAAACCACTCTGTATTCACGTTCATGCTACCGACTTTGATCGGTCGGGAGGCAAGGTGAATCCTACGGTCTATGCTATAGAAAAAGATGGAATGGATAATGCAGATTGCATTATGTGCGTGTCAGAACTTACTCGTCAGATAGTTATTAAGCACTATTATCAGAATCCAGAAAAGGTATTCACGGTACACAATGCTGTATATCCATTGCGTGAAGAGGTTGCGAATATGCCTCGACCTTCGCATAAAGGAAAGGAGAAAGTAGTAACTTTCCTTGGTCGTATTACGATGCAGAAAGGCCCAGAATATTTTGTTGAAGCAGCAAATATGGTATTGCAGCGTACGCGAAACGTTCGCTTTTGCATGGCTGGCTCGGGTGATATGATGAATAAAATGATAACTTTGGCAGCCGAAAGAGGTATTGCAGACCGCTTCCACTTCCCAGGTTTTATGAAGGGCGACCAAGTTTATGAGTGTCTGAAAGCATCAGATGTCTATGTTATGCCATCGGTGAGCGAACCCTTTGGTATCTCTCCTTTAGAAGCAATGCAGTGCGGTACGCCTACTATTATATCAAAACAAAGTGGCTGTGCCGAGATTTTGCATAACTGTATTAAGTTGGATTACTGGGATATAGAGGCTATGGCAGATGCGATATACTCTATCTGCCACAACGAAAGTCTATTCAGTTACTTGTCAGAAGAAGGAAAACGAGAGGTAGATAACATTACATGGGAGAAGGTAGGTACGTGGATTCGTGAACTATACTACCGCACATTAGGGTGGAATATGTAGAACGACCGCAGCTGTATTACTCAAATTCAAGAACATTTAAAACAAAAAAATAATGAAAACAATTTGCTTATACTTCGAGATACATCAGATTATCCACTTGCGTCGTTATCGTTTCTTCGATATAGGAGCTGACCATTACTATTACGACGACTTTGAGAACGAACGCAGTATAACTGATATTGTGCAGCGTAGCTACATGCCTGCTCTTGACACTTTGCTGCAAATGATAAAAGAAAGCAATGGTTACTTCAAAGTTGCGCTATGCCTCTCTGGTGTGGGAATAGAGAGTTTAGAACAGTACGCTCCCGAAGTGATAGAAAAAATACAGGAACTTGCAAAGACTGGATGCGTGGAATTTCTTGCTGAACCTTATTCGCATGGCTTGTCAGCATTAGGCAACGAAGATAGCTTTAAGGCAGAAGTGAAGCGACAGAGCAAGAAGATTAAAGAATATTTCGACTATACACCGAAGATATTACGCAATTCTTCACTCATCTATAGCGACGATATTGGACGAATGGCTGCCGATATGAAGTTCAAAGGAATGATTACTGAAGGTGCAAAACACGTGTTGGGTTGGAGAAGTCCACACTATCTTTACCATTGTGCTCTCGCCCCACAGCTGAAGCTTATCTTGCGCGATGTAACCTTAAGCGACGATATATCGCTTCGCTTTAACAACTCGGAGTGGGAGGGATACCCATTGTTTGCCGAAAATTATATAAACAAAATAGCTTCTCAACCCGATGAAGAACAAATCTATGGTATCTTTATGAACCTCACTGCATTGGGCATTGAGCAACCATTACACAGCAATATACTGGAGTTCTTCAAGGCTTTGCCGGAATGTGCACGCCAGCGTGGCATAAGCTTCTCTACGCCAACAGAGGTTTGCGACCGTGCTAAGAGTGTGGACGACTTCTCTGTTCCTTATCCATTAAGCTGGAGAGATGAAGAACGCGACATAAGTACTTGGCTGGGAAACTCTATGCAACGCGAAGCATTTAATAAGCTTTACAGCATTGCGGATAGAGTTCGTATTGCCAATGACCCACGCATTAACCAAGACTGGGATTATCTTCAGGCGAGTGATAACTTTAGTGCGATGAGTACAAAGCCTGTGCCTGTAGGCGTGGACCGTGGTATTTATAGTACTCCGTTCGATGCTTTCACCAACTATATGAATATCTTGGGCGACTTCATGAGCCGTGTTAATACACTCTATCCTGCAGAAATTGAGAACGAGGAACTGAATAGTTTGTTGACAGCAATACACAATCAGGAGAACGAATTAGAGACAAAAGATAAGGAAATAGTTATATTGAAGGCTAAAGTGGAGAAGCTTGCAAGCGAAAACGACAAGCTTAGAGCAAAGCTGGATACATGCGAAAATGACGAAAAACCAGCAAAGAAGAAAGCTGTACCCCCCAAGAAAACAGCAAAGAAGAAAGCGTAGGAGCTGGTGATGGCTATTTGAAGGGAATTTAATAGCAAATGAAATAATTACGGGATTGTCTTTTAATAGACAGTCCCATTTTGTCTTTTAATGAACAAGTATCGAAGTACGATTTCCTTCTTCAATGGTTTATCTTTTGTAAAGATTATTTTGTTAAAAAGCGATGGTGGCGTTTTCACTTTGCAATAGTGCCTGTTTTGCGTTGCAAAACAATGCGTTTTATGGTGCAAAACAGGCTCTTTTGCTACGCAAAACAATGGGTTTTGTAAGATGTTGGTAATGAGATGATTATGTGAAATCGGCTTTATGGAATAATGTTTACATTTTTTCTAACTTTCCCATGTCTATAATCCATAAACAAATATTGCTGTACTCTAAACGTCAGAGTACAGCAATAAGTTAATTGCAAGTTCTATATATGAATGAATTATGTCGGGATAAGGAAGTTGATAACTTCCTTTTCTACAATTACTTTGAACGGACCAACTGGAGTTTTCGACATAAGTCGGCCATCTATACCTATTAGGGTGCGTGGCTCAACATGTATTGTGGTCTCCTGTGTGCGGTACGGATGCACGCTTTTATAGTTCAAGAACCTACCACGAAGGAAGAGATAGATGCCTTCGAACAACTGAGTTACTTCGGGATGGTATACTACCGACACATCTAATTGGCCATTATAAGGTACTGCATTCGGCGTTTGTCCGTAGCCGAGAGCATTACCTATACAAACAGTCATGACTTTACGCTTTATTTCATCAGTATTTATTTTGATGTGCATGTGGAAGTCTAAGCGTTGGAAAGCCAAAAGAATGAACGAGAAAATAAACGATAGACTGCGTGAACCAAATATGTTTCGTGTTCGGCGACGAAGGTTCATGATGGTAGCAATAAGTCCGATATTGATGCAATTAAGGAAATAGCGGTGGCAACCTTCGCCCTCTCTGTTTTTGTAGCGAATGCATCCAAGGTCTATTTTACGTATGCGGCGCTCTTTCAACCACCCTATGGTTTCTTCAATATTATCTTCTTCGAATCCCCAAAAATGAGCAAAGTCGTTCATGACACCATTAGGGATAACGCCCAATACGATGCTTTCTCGTACCTCTTTCTTTTCATGCATCAAACAGTTTATGGTGTCGTTCAACGCTGAATCGCCACCAAAGATAATGATAGTGCGGTAGCCGTTGCCTATCATCATACGGATAAGGCGATCTACACCTGCCGAATTCTCGCTTTGAATCATGTCGAAATCAATGTTGTGAGCCTTAAGACTACGCTCTACTCGTTCCCAGCGTTTTTGTGGATTACTTAGGAATCCATCTTTTGGACAGTAAAGAATGCCCCATTTTTTTTCGTCTACCATAATATATTATCTCGTTTAAACCGTTTTCTTTATGCCTTTTCGATGAGTGTTTGGACGTAGGCTATCTTTTCATTTATTGGCGTTTTGGCGTCTATCCAATGAATATTGAAGCCACGTCGCTCCATTCCTCTGAACCATGTCATCTGCCTTTTGGCAAACTGATGGATAGCTATTTCTAAGTTGCGGTACATCTCTTCATAGCTTAATTGACCAATAATGTGTTGTGTAACAAACTTATATTCTAAGCCATAGTAGATGAGGTCGTCGGCAGGAATACCCGAATTGAGTAATGCACGCACCTCGTCTATCATGCCTTCGTCTAATCTTGCTTTTAAGCGTCTGCTTATTTTGCGGCGACGTTCTTCTCTATCAATTTCTACACCAATAAGGATTGTGTCGAAAGAAGGCATCGAACGATCTGGAGTAGGGTGCTGTAACTCGTATGTTTCTATCTCGATGGCACGAATAGCACGATTCGTTGTATCAACATCTGTGCGGTTGTGCATTGCCGAATGGTTCTTTGCTTTCAGCTCTGAAAGTATTTCAGTAAGTTCAGAGAGCGACTTTCCTGCTAATGAAGTACGTAAAGCATCGTTCTGTGGAACTGGAGAAAGGGCGTAACCCTTTAATACTGCTTCAACGTAAAGTCCTGTTCCTCCACATAGAATAATCGGTTTTTTACGCTCTGCAATATCAGAATAGGCTGCTTGGAAGTCCTGCTGATATTGAAAAAGATTATATTTTGTGCCTGGTTCTGCAATATCAATCAGATGATAAGGTACTTTTATACCATTCACCTCATAGTCGGCAAGGTCTTTACCCGTACCTATATCCATGCGACGATATACCTGACGACTATCAGCACTGATAATTTCAGCCCCCATAGTAGCTGCCAAGGCAGTGGCAAAAATAGTTTTCCCACTTGCTGTTGGTCCTATTATCGTAAGCATTTTCCCCATTTCTGCACAAAAATAATAAAAAAAAGCCATTCGGCAATAAACCGAATGGCTTTTTAATATTGTTTTTCTTATGAAATCGTAAGATTAGCCATTAACCTTAGCCATGTGCTTAATCAACTCTACAACCTTGTGTGAGTAACCAATTTCGTTATCGTACCAAGATACAACTTTAACGAAAGTATCTGTCAAAGCGATACCTGCTTTAGCGTCAAAGATAGATGTACGTGGGTCGCCAAGGAAGTCAGAAGAAACTACTGCATCCTCTGTATAACCGAGAATACCCTTCAATTCGCCTTCAGAAGCTTCCTTCATAGCAGCGCAAATCTCATCGTACTTAGCTGGTTTAGCCAAGTTTACAGTAAGGTCAACAACTGAAACGTCCAATGTTGGAACGCGCATTGACATACCTGTGAGCTTGCCATTTAGTTCAGGAATAACCTTACCTACAGCCTTTGCAGCACCAGTAGAAGAAGGAATGATGTTGCCTGAAGCAGCGCGACCACCACGCCAGTCCTTCAAAGAAGGTCCGTCTACAGTCTTCTGAGTTGCTGTAGTAGAGTGAACAGTAGTCATCAAACCATCTGTAATACCGAATTTGTCATTCAAAACCTTAGCGATAGGAGCCAAACAGTTTGTTGTACATGAAGCGTTAGATACAAACTGTGTTCCCTTTACGTATTTATCGTGGTTAACACCGCAAACAAACATTGGGGTGTCGTCCTTAGAAGGAGCAGACATAACAACGTACTTAGCACCTGCTTCGATGTGAGCTTGAGACTTTTCCTTTGTGAGGAAGAGGCCAGTAGACTCTACAATGTACTCTGCACCGATTTCGTCCCACTTCAAATCAGCAGGGTTACGCTCTGCAGTTACACGGATAACGTTACCATTTACGATGAGCTGAGACTTTTCAACATCAGCTTCGATAGTGCCATTGAATATACCATGCATGGTGTCATACTTCAACATGTAAGCTAGATAGTCAACTGGGCAGAGGTCGTTAATACCAACTACAACTACATCCTTAGCGTTTGCCTCTTCAAGACTTGCGCGGAATACGAAACGACCGATACGGCCAAATCCGTTAATACCAATTTTAATCATTTGTCTTTATTTAAAGTGAATACTATAATACCTATATAAATATTTTATTGGAAAAGTTATATTTTTTATTATTTCCTATGCAAAGTTACAAAAAAAATCTTATATTTGCAACCGAAAAGAGTATTAAACATTATTAAATAAAAACATGCTCGTGGGATAACTTGACTTACGTTAATTAAAAAGATTGTAGGTTCTCTTACAGCATAACTTAAAAATTGTACTTTATGAGTTTCCTTAAGGAGTTTAAAGAATTTGCCATGCGTGGTAACGTTATGGACATGGCTGTCGGTGTTATCATTGGTGGCGCGTTTGGAAAAATTGTATCTTCATCGGTAGATGATATCATTATGCCAATTGTTGGTATGATGACTGGTGGAATAGACTTTAGCAAGCTCAGTGCTATGGTGGGTGAAGCTGAAGTTAAATATGGTATGTTCATTCAGAATGTTATCGACTTCCTCATTATCGCTATCTGTATCTTCGGAATGATTAAGGTTATGAATATCCTTTCAAAGAAGAAGCAAGAAGAGCCAGCAGCACCTGCAGAACCTTCTAATGAAGAGAAGTTACTTGGTGAAATTCGCGATTTGTTGAAGAACAAGTAATGGAAATAAACCTCTCAAAGAGGTAATTTGAAATAGTAAAGGCGCATCGGAAACGTTGCGCCTTTATTGTTTCAACAGAATATTATTAAGTGAATTGATGTCCCACATCTATTTTGGTGTTGATGCTTAGAATGTGTTTCGTTTTGTAAAGATAATTTTATTGAAAATTGGACGGTACGTTTTAATGTTGCAAAAGAGCCTGTTTTGCAACGCAAAACAGGCTCTTTTATCGTGTAAAATAGGCACTTTTGTAATGTAAAACAATGGGTATTACAAAGCGTTGGTAAAGAGTAGGTTATGCAGTATATATCTTCGTGAAATATATTTACAGCTTTATAAGTTTTTTATTCGCCACAAAACATATTGCTTTCACTAATGAACTTTACTGCTAATCCTTTATTTTCGCTATGTTTATTCCCACTCAATGGTTGCAGGTGGCTTTGAAGATATATCATAACATACACGGTTTACACCTTTTACCTTATTGATAATCTCGTTTGAGACCTTTGCCATAAAGTCGTAAGGAAGTTGTGCCCAATCGGCTGACATCGCATCTGTACTGGTTACGGCACGCAAAGCTACAGGATGTTCGTAGGTGCGTTCATCGCCCATAACGCCTACACTGCGAATTGTAGACAAGAGAACTGTACCAGCTTGCCATACTTTATCGTAAAGTACTTCACCATCTTCGCAAACGTAATTGCGCATACTTTCGATGTAAATATCGTCTGCATCTTGGAGAATACGTACTTTTTCGGGTGTAACATCACCTAGAATACGTACTGCTAATCCAGGTCCTGGGAATGGATGACGCTTAATAAGGTGCTCAGGCATGCCCAATTCGTAGCCCACTCGGCGTACTTCGTCTTTGAATAACCATTGTAATGGTTCGCAAAGCTTTAAGTCCATCTCTTCAGGAAGGCCACCAACGTTGTGGTGACTCTTGATAACCATGCCTGTAATGCTTAAGCTTTCGATGCGATCGGGATAGATTGTGCCTTGCGCCAACCATTTAGCATCGGTTATTTTCTTAGCTTCAGCATTGAAAACTTCTACGAAGTCGCGACCGATAATCTTACGCTTCTGTTCTGGATCGGTAACTCCTGCAAGGTCTCTAAAGAACTTTTCTGACGCATCAATACCAATAACGTTCAATCCTAAGCCCTCGTATGCTTCCATTACCTTTGTAAACTCGTCCTTACGGAGCATGCCGTGGTCTACAAAAATACAAGTAAGGTTCTTTCCAATTGCACGATTGAGCAAGGTTGCGCATACCGATGAGTCAACACCACCCGATAAACCGAGTATCACACGGTCGTTTCCTAACTGCTCTTTTAGTTCCTTTATGGTTGTTTCCACGTATGAAGCAGGGCTCCATTCTTGCTTACTACCGCAAATATCTACCACGAAATTCTTTAAAAGAGTCTTACCTTGCAAGCTATGGAATACCTCCGGGTGGAACTGAACTGCCCATAAAGGCTGTGATGTTGATGCGTAAGCAGCAAACTTAACATCGCTTGTAGACGCAATAATTTTGCAGTCTGCCGGAATAGCGGTAATGGTATCACCATGGCTCATCCATACTTGCGAATTCTTATCGAAGTTGCGGAACAAAGGATTTTCGGTATCAACAGTTGCCAAATTAGCACGTCCATATTCTCGAGTACCCGTTTGTTCTACCTTGCCACCATTCTTATGTGAGATGTATTGCGCACCATAGCAAATGCCAAGTACAGGAACTTTGCCCACAAACTGGCTTAAATCCACTTGAAATGCCTCTGGGTCATGTACCGAATAAGGTGAACCTGAAAGGATAACACCAATTACTGACGGGTCGTCCTTAGGAAACTTGTTGTATGGAAGTATCTCACAGAAAGTATCTAATTCGCGCAAACGGCGGCCAATTAGCTGGGTTGTCTGCGATCCGAAATCCAAAATGATGATTTTTTGCATATTCTGTATGTTGTTATTGTTTCTATTCTTTCTTTATTGTTATTATCTAATTGCCTAATTGATGTGCAAAGGTATCAGCTTCAGAGAGTGTGTCCAACTTGCCAACATCCATAAGTTTAAGATCGTTTTTTACCTTTCCAACGAAGTGTAAGTCTTTTGCATACTTCAGATAAAAGTCCATTATAGGGAACTTTTCGGGACATTCGTTCATCGTTTCAAATACTTTTCTGCCGACAATGTGTATTCCTGAAAAAGCAAAAAGCGTAAAACCATGTTGTTCATTGGCTGTGTTGTTGTTGTCGTAAGGCTGTGTAAATGTATACTGATGTAAGGTTTCGTAAGGCGATTTAACTTCTCCTGTGTCTATATTAGTCCAACCTACAAGGCGCATTGCTTTGTCGAAGATAAGATAACGCTTTGTTTTTCGTGGGCTTACAAGTAGAACAGCATCAGTTTTTCGTACTTTTTCTGCTTCACAAGCATACCTATATAACGCCTGAAGGTCTACATTGCTTAGAATATCTACGTTGTGAATAAGTACAGGTTCGGCAGTATTGAAAAGTGGTACAGCCTTTTTTATTCCTCCTCCAGTGTCAAGTAACATTTCCGATTCATCAGAAATGCGAATATCTACACCGAAATTGTTTTGCTGTAAGTACTCAATGATTTGATTGGCGAAGTGGTGTACGTTTACAACCACACGTTGGCTGCCCGCTGCAACCAGTTGTCTGACGACGTGTTCAATAAGCGGTTTGCCTCCAACCTTAACCAATGCTTTAGGCATTCTGTCGGTCAGAGGTTTTAGACGTGTGCCAAGTCCGGCGGCAAATATCATTGATTGCATTATCTACTGCTTTTAATGCGTGCAAATTTACTAATTAAATTTCAGACAACAAAGAAATAAACTTATAACCTTAATGCATCTTTTGAAGTAGCACAGAAACTGAGTGAATCTTGCTGAGCTTACTTCAGACGAGCTTCTAACACCTGTTTTATGCCTTGTTCGCGGTGCGTAATGTGTACTTCAATGCCATATTTACGATTCAAATGTTCTGCTAAATGTTGTGCACTGTACACAGAACGATGCTGTCCTCCAGTACATCCAAACGAGAACATTAGGTCTGTGAAGCCGCGTTGGATATAGCGTTCCACATGATGTTCGGCGAGTTGGTAAACAGGATGAAGGAATTCTAGGATTTCGCCATCATCTTCTAGAAAGCGAATAACGGCCTCATCAAGTCCCGTTATCTTCTTGTAAGGCTCGTAACGGCCTGGGTTATGCGTGCTGCGACAGTCGAAAACGTAGCCGCCACCATTGCCTGAAGCGTCTTCTGGGATACCTTTTTTAAACGAAAAGCTAAATACTCGCACTACCAAAGGGCCCTTTCCGTCGTATTTTGAGAAGGTTGCAGGACCATCTAATGGGTTTGCTGTGTATACGTCTTTCTCTGCAATCTTGTAACCATCGGCTCTATTCTTTGCAGGTTGTTCTATATGAGCGAACTGTGGTAACTGTGTTAGCCTTCGTAACATATCCAACATGTATGGATAAGGGAATACTTCTTCGCCCAAAGTAAGTACATCTCGGAGATTTTGAATGGCTGGTGGGATAGAATCGATAAAGTGTTTCTTCCTTTCAAAGTAGCCACGGAAGCCGTATGCGCCCAATACTTGCAGCAAGCGGAAGAGTACGAACAGTGAAAGACGATTTACGAAATGGCGTTTAGATGGCACTTCGGTAAAATGTTTCAAGCTGTTATAATACTCGAAAATGAGTTCACGGCGCAATTTAAACGAGTATTTTGCACTTGCTTGCCAAAGAAACGAAGCAAGGTCGTAGTAGTATGGACCTTTGCGACCGCCTTGAAAATCTATAAACTGTGGTTTTCCTTCGGCATCAAGCATAACGTTACGTGCCTGGAAGTCGCGATAAAGGAAAGCTTCCATCTTCTCCGATGTAAGGTCTTTTGCAAACATTCGGAAGTTGGCTTGTAGCTTTAACTCGTGAAAATCAAGTTCTGTTGCTTTCAAAAAACAATATTTGAAGTAATTCAAATCAAAGAGGACGGTTTCTTCGTTGAACTCTGCTTGCGGATAACAATAGCTGTAATCCAGGCCACGTGCACCACGAAGCTGAATATTAGGTAGTTCTTTTATAGTCTTTCGAAGTAGTTCCTGTTCTGCAAGATTATAGCGTCCTCCTGCTTCACGCCCACCTTGAATAGCATCGAAAAGCGATGTTTGGCCCAAATCGGTTTGCAAATAGCGCATCTCATCTTCAGAAACAGCAAGTACAGAAGGTACGGGCAGTTGTCGTTGAGTAAAGTGTTTGGCAAGATAAATAAAGGCATGGTTCTCATCTCGACTCGTTCCAATAACACCAATCACCGATTTTCCCTTATTGTTGGTAAGGCGATAGTAAGTTCGGTTGCTGCCTGCGCCCGCCATTTTCTCTATATTTGCAGGAGCATAACCTGCCCATTGTGTATATAGTTCTACGAGTTTTTCCATTTCTTTACTATTGTTTTTCTTTTATTTTATGCCTTCTTCTGCGTCGCTATCGTCCTTGTTGTTGTCCTCTTGCAAGCTTTTTAATATCTCCTCTGCTTGTTTTTTGCCTTTCTTTCTTAGTTCGTATTCGCGCAAAAAACCATCAATGAGCAACAAGATAGCCATAATAGCAGAAGCTATCCAAACGTTCTTTGTAATATAATAGAGTCCTCCAATGATAATGAAGAACACCAAAAACATTTTCCAATTAACCTTTATCTTCATGCTACAAAGTTAATCAAAAGTTTTTAGATAGAGAGAAATGTTTTTAGATTTATTACTGTTTGCTCTACCATAAAGTAGAACAATTAACCTGATTAGATAGGTGAGAAAAGAAGTGAAATGTGTAAATGTTTTTCAAACGCAAGTCGTGTGTGTAACAATCATATTATCAGTGATTTATAATACCTATTGTTTTACATTCTAAAAGAGCCTGTTTTGCATGGTAAAACAGGCTCTTTTAGAATGTAAAACAGGCACTATTGCAACATCGAAACATATCTATCACTTTTTGTTACGATTATTTTTACAAAATCATAATGAAAGTATCTTGCTGATTAAGCAGTATTTTGCAAAAACCGTAGCTGTACTTGTGCTGAATGATATTTGACCTAAACAAAACTATTAGCGTTTGTTAAACTCTGCCAAAATTGCAGACATTTAAAAATAAATAGGTAAATTTGTCATCTAAATGAACAATACAGAACTTCAACGCGTTAAACAGCGTTACAACATTGTGGGCAATTGCAATGCGCTAAACCGGGCTTTAGATGTAGCATTGCAGGTAGCACCTACCGATTTATCCGTACTTATCGTTGGAGAAAGCGGTGTGGGTAAGGAGATTATACCCCGTGTTATTCACGATAATTCGCCACGAAAAAGGGAAAAATATTTCGCCATTAATTGCGGATCTATACCAGAAGGTACGATTGATAGCGAACTCTTTGGACACGAAAAGGGTTCGTTCACAGGGGCCATTGGCGAAAGCGATGGCTATTTTGGTACTGCAAATAAGGGCACAATCTTTCTTGATGAAGTGGGCGAACTGCCTTTGGCAACACAAGCTAAACTATTGCGTGTGTTGGAAACAGGCGAGTATATTCGTGTAGGAGGGCAGGAGGTGCGCAAGACTGATGTGCGTATTGTGGCTGCAACTAACGTAAATGTGCGTAAGGCAGTGAGTGAAGGAAAGTTCCGCGAAGACCTTTTTTATCGTCTGAATACCATTCCTATTCAAATGCCACCGCTGCGTGACCGTGGAGAAGATATTCTTTTATTGTTCAGACTCTTCGCTATGCAAATGGCAGAGAAGTATCGTTTGCCCAAAATAACTCTGACCGACGATGCTAAACAAATTATGTTGCATTACAAATGGCCAGGAAATGTGCGTCAACTGAAGAATATTACCGAACAAATTTCGGTACTAAGTGAACAGCGCGAGATAACGGCTGATATGCTAACTGGCTTTATTCCACGCGACCCTGATAGTACGCAGCTTGCCATTATAGATAAAGGTGGAAAGCATAGCTATGAAAGCGAACGAGACATACTATATCAGATATTGTATGAACTGCGTGGTAACGTGAGCGATTTGCGCCGAGACTTAAACAATGTTCGGAAGCAGTTAGAAGAAACACGTGCGTTGAATGGGGCGGCAGGGTTCGAACCTTTGCCCGAAAAACATAGTGAAACTATGCCTGTTCCCACGAAACATGCTGTTGCAGAAACTCCTTCTTCCAAAAGCTTAATAGAGTTTGCAGAAGCTGAAGAGATATCAGAGCCTGAAGTTTTAAACCTCAGTGATGTGGGCAGACAAATGGTAGAGAAAGCTTTGGAACGCAATAATGGCAACCGAAAGAAAGCTGCACAAGAGTTAGGTATAAGTGATAGAACGCTATATAGACGGATTAAGCAATATGGCTTGGAAAGTAAATAAAACAAGAAAGTTATACCTTATATATATAGTAGTGGCATTGGTGTGCCTTACTGCTTGTTCTGTGAGCTATAAATTCAATGGTGCAAGCATTGATTATTCAAAGGTGCGTACCATTCAGATAGCTGATTTCCCAATTCGTTCCGCCTATGTGTGGGGACCAATGGGACCAATGTTTAACAATAAACTGAAAGATGTCTTTGCCAATCACACTCGTTTAGAGCAGGTGAAACGCAATGGTGACTTAAAGATTGAGGGCGAAATCACACAATATCAACAGCGTAATAAGAGTGTTTCGAGCGAGGGCTATTCGGCTCAAACAGAACTTTCAATTACCGTAAACGTACGTTTCACAAATAGTTCTAATCATAATGAGGACTTTGAAAAGCAGTTTACGGCTACTGCCAGCTATGATACCAGAAGAAGTTTGAACTCTGTTCAAGAAGAATTGGTAGAGCAAATGGTGAAAGATCTTACTGATCAGATATTCAATGCAACTGTTGCTAACTGGTAAAGAGAGTGATATAACATAATAAAGAAAATAGTTACAGCATAGTAAAGTAAAGAAAAGTATGGATATAGCCCATTATTTCAATCATCCCGAAGACTTGAACAAGGAAACGTTATACGACCTCAGAAGTCTTATTGCGCTCTATCCGTTCTATCAGCCTGCACGAGTATTGCTTCTAAAAAATCTCTTTCTGCTGCACGATGCAACATTCGACGAAGAGTTGCGCCGTGCTGCTTTATACATCACCGACCGCAGAATATTATTCGATCTCGTAGAATCCGCACATTATCAGTTGCGTACACCAAATACACCGAAGGAAGAAACAGAACAGAAAACAAAAACCAACAGAACAGTTTCGCTTATTGATAGTTTCCTTGAACAGATGCCGAAAGAATCAGAGGATAATACGAATAGTGGACGAAAACCTACGCCTGCAGATGCAACAGTAGACTATGTAGCTTTCTTAATGGAGTCGGAGAAACAAGAAAAGGAAGAGAAAGCTGTTCCAAAGCTACGAGGACAAAGTCTGATAGACGACTTTATCTATAACGAAAGAGGGAAAATCGTTTTGCAAGAAGAAACCGAATATGAACCCGAAGGAGTAGAAGTAAGTAGCGAAGAGGAGGTCGAAATAGAGGAAAATGGTTACTTTACCGAAACTTTAGCCCGAATTTACATAAAACAAGGTAGATATTCTAAGGCATTGGAAATAATTAATCGATTAAATTTGGTATATCCGAAAAAAAATCGTTACTTTGCAGACCAAATCCGATTTTTGGAGAAATTGATAATAAACAAAAATAAAAAATAACACAGGAAATGTATACGCTTTTAGTAGTACTTATCGTTATTGCGGCCTTTCTTATGATTGGAGTAGTTCTAATCCAAGAGTCTAAGGGTGGCGGACTATCATCTAACTTCTCGTCTTCAAACGCTATTATGGGTGTTCGTAAGACAACTGACTTTGTTGAAAAAGTTACTTGGGGTTGTGCAATCTTCATGGTTGTCCTCAGTGTTGCAACTTCTTATGTTGCTCCAAAGGCTGAAACAGAGCAGAGTGTAATTCAGAAAGCAACATCAGATGGCGGTGCTACAAGCCCAAATAACTTGCCTAACTTCGGTGCAAGTCAGCAAAAGCAAGCTGCTCCAGCTGCAAATGGACAAGCTGCTAAAACTCCTGCAACACCTGCAAAGCAATAAAAACATAATAAAAAAGTACGATTTTATTTGTGTAAGATAAATAAATTTTGTACCTTTGCACTCGCTTTTGAAAAGCAAACCAATATATGGTGGACGTAGTTCAGTTGGTTAGAGCGTCAGATTGTGGTTCTGAATGTCGTGGGTTCGAGTCCCACCTTCCACCCAAAGCGAACGAGGAATTTCAGCAATGAATATTCCTCGTTCTGTGTTTTATAAGGTAATTAAGAATTAGCAGTCGCCTTGTGCGATGCAATAAATTAAAAGAAAGGATACAAAAATGGTACATGGACATGAAGTTCTCCACATGATGGAGGGCAATAGCTATAGTACAAAGGAAAGTTTGGTAAAGGCAATTGTTGATAAATTTGGTGCTGACGAACGTTATTATACTTGTTCAGCTGAAGGAATGACAGCTGCAGAGCTTGTTGATTTCTTAGAAGAAAGAGGTAAATTTATGCCTTCAAGCAGCGATGACTTTACGGTGGATACAAGCAAAATCTGTAATCATTAAAACCAATCGTTATGATAAAGGTATATGGAATGATGACTTGCCCAGATTGTGTAGAAGTTGATGAGCAGGTAAAAGGCGATAGCCGATACGAGATTATAGACATTGGCGAACACGTTCGCTTTATGAAAGAGTTCTTACGTTTGCGCGATAACAATGAAGTTTTTGCAGAAGCACGTGCAAAAGGCTATGCAGGAATACCCTGCTTTGTGTTGGAAGACGGGACTGTAACGTTAAATCCAGAAGAAGCAGGAATACAAAAGGGAAAGAATAATGCTCCATCTTGTAACATAGATGGTAGTGGTTGTTAATAAAAAAGAGTTGTCGACAGGCAACTCTTTTTTTTATTTCTCAAAACAAAAGTTGGTACATTCTTCATTATAAGCATTTATTTCCGTATCTTTGTATGTGCAAGTTAATAGTTAAGATTTGCAGAAACTACCATGCGTTTAGACAAACTTTCAATTATAAATTATAAGAACATAGAGGCGACAACACTTAATTTGTCGGCTAAGCTGAATTGTTTTATTGGGCACAATGGGGTTGGTAAGACTAATTTACTTGATGCTGTGTATTATCTTTCGTTCTGTAAGAGCGCCTTTAACTCTAAGGATTCTGAGGTAATGAGCCATGGAAGCGAGTTCTTTGTCTTAGAAGGTGATTATACGAGAAGTACGGAAGACAGCGAGCAAGTATATTGTAGCATGAAGAGAGGCTCGAAAAAGCATTTTAAACGCAACAAGAAGGAATACAAGAAGTTGTCTGAACATATTGGATTGATACCTTTAATCTTTGTTTCGCCATCTGATATTTCAATTATAGAAGGTGGAAGTGAGGAGCGACGTAGACTTATGGACGTTGTCATTTCGCAGTATGATCGTCCCTACATAGAGTCACTTTTACGCTATAATAAGGCTTTGCAGCAACGCAATAGTTTGCTAAAACAAGAGGAGGAGCCTGATAGTACGCTGTTAGAACTGCTGGAAATGCAAATGGCAGAGTATGGAACAGAAATTTATAAGAAGCGTTCTACCTTTATAGAACAACTTGTACCAGTGTTTCAATCTATATATCAAGCTATTTCACAGAACCGTGAAGAGGTATCTTTGCAGTATGTTTCGCATGGTGAAAGAGGAGATTTGCTCGATGTTATACAGCGTGATAGGGCAAAAGATCGTATCATGGGCTACTCATTACATGGTATCCACAAAGATGATCTTGCTATGATGTTAGGTGGATTCCCTATAAAACGCGAGGGAAGTCAGGGACAAAACAAAACATTTGTACTTGCTTTAAAGCTTGCCCAGTTTAATTTCTTAAAGCGAGCAGCAGGCAATCAGACTCCATTGTTATTGCTTGATGATATTTTTGATAAGTTAGATGCTGATCGAGTGGAACAGATTGTTAAGTTGGTATCAGGTGATAGCTTCGGACAAATATTTATAACAGATACTAATCGCGAACATTTAGATAAGATATTAGGTAATAGTAGTTTTGATTACAAGCTTTTTTCGGTTGAGAATGGTGAGATAACAGAAAGGAGTATTACCAATGTTTAGACGAAAAGTGAAACCATTATCAGAGGTGCTTGGTAAGGTGTTGCGTGATGGAGGGCTTGAATTGCCTTTGCTTCAGAAACGTGTTGTAGATGCTTGGGATGAGATAGTAGGACCTAATGTTGAACAATACACGCAGGAAAAGAGCATTCGTAACCAAACATTATTTGTGAAAATAAGCAATCCCGCATTGCGTCAAGACTTGTCTATGATGCGAACACAGTTAGTAAAACGCTTAAATGAGCATGTTGGTTCGTTTGTTATATCGGAGATTCGCATTTACTAAAGCATAGTGATTTGTACGATTATAAATTACTGTAAACTCTTCATTCTGAAGTTCAACAAACGATATTATTTCTTATTTTAGAAGTTAGAGAATAATAAAAGATATGTAAATATTTTACATAAGCACATGTCTTTTATAACGTATTCATATCCAACGCTTTGCCAAACCCATTGTTTTACGTTGTAAAAGTGCCTATATTAAACGCCAAAAGCGCCTGTTTTGTAATGCAAAACAGGCGCTTTTGAAACACCGAAGCGTTATGGTTCCTTTTCAGTAAAATTATTTTTACAAAGTAAAGGCAGTAATCTTCCAACTTCTTAATTAGTCCTCCCTTAAAAACCTAATATTATCCTGATTCATAGTATATTATCCTGTAAATTATTTGCTTATATCTGCAAGTTTTTGTACCTTTACATTATAAATCTTGCAGATATTTATGCTTAAACGTACATCTAAACAGCTCTCTATGTTCTCTTCTTTAGAGGACATGCTTAGCCATGAACATCCCCTTTTCCAACTTAGTAATAAGATTAATTGGGAATGTTTTGAAAATGCTTTCTCTCCTTTGTATTGCAGCACTAACGGTCGCCCTGCTCATCCTATTCGCTTGATGTGTGGTCTTTTAATTTTAAAACATCTGCGCAATGTGTCAGATGAAATGGTAGTTTCTCAATGGAGCGAGAATGCTTACTACCAATATTTCTGTGGTGGACTTGAATTTATGCCCAAACAACCCTGTGACGCTTCCGAGTTAGTTCACTTCAGAAATCGTATAGGCGAGGAAGGTATGGAGTTAATATTAGCCGAGAGCATCCGCGTTAATACCGACCATGATAACGAAGATCATTTTGATACGGCTTTCATTGATTCTACCGTGCAGGAGAAGAATATAACCTATCCTACAGATGCGAAGTTGCATAAAAAGATAATCAAAAACGTTCTGAAGATAGTTCATGACAATTGTCTTCCTCTACGACAGAGTTATACGCGTACCTTGAAAGGCATTTACCGTTCCCAACGTTTTCGTAATCATCCCAAGAATCGTAAGAAAGCTCTTAAGGCAGATAGGCAACTCAAGACCATAGCAGGTAGATTAGTAAGAGAGCTAGAGCGTAATCTTGGGGGAAGGAAAGGATATGAGAAGATGTTTGAGCTATATTACAGAGTTCTTTCTCAGAATAGGAAGTCAAAGAACAAAGTATATTCTCTGCACGAACCAGATGTAGTTTGCGTCAGCAAAGGTAAGGAACATAAGCAATATGAGTTTGGCAATAAAGTATCTATTCTTCGCTCATGGTCAGGACTTATTCTTGGTGCATGTTCTTTTAGGAATGAATATGATGGACATACTATCGAAAAGACGTTAGAACAAATCCAAAGGATGACAGGAATGAAGGTTGATAAGTTAGCAGGAGATAGAGGGTATAGA